>JACMOJ010000362.1 GCA_014378085.1 Burkholderiales bacterium
ATTTTTATCTCGATGCCGCGTTGACCCAGCTCTTACGTTCATGCGTCGAGCTTGGAACCAAGTCCGCATATTTCGGCACATATCGGTATAGCTTGTCGCCAAGAACCTAGCGCATAATTCACTACGCTGCGATTAAACGTGCGCCCGTAGCTCATCTGGATAGAGCAGCGGCCTTCTATGGTGGGGGTGAGTGCGGGATTTCATGGCCCAAACTGCTTTGGGCCGCGCCGACCGAACCGCGACGCCTCCGTGCGGCGCGTGGAACCAAGTTCGCACTATCTCGGCGCCCGCATCCTGGCGCATAATTCACTCCGTTGCAATTCATCGTGCGCCCGTAGCTCATCTGGATAGAGCACCGGCCTTCTAAGCCGGGGGTAACAGGTTCGAGTCCTGTCGGGCGTGCCATTTAGTACGTTGCTGCAACATCAGCCGCGAAAAAAAACGCCACCGTGCGGTGGCGTTTCTTCAACTAGAACCTACAACCCGTCGTTGCTATTTACCAAGCGCCGCCGGCTTCGGTGGCGCAAGACGCTGTGCGCGAGTTTTATCCGTACTCATGCGTTGCATCACCGACTGAATGGCCGCATCAAGTTGGGTATCGCGACCACGGTTCACAGCGGTAGGATCAAGTTCGACGTCCATATCCGGCGCCACACCTTCATTCTCAATCCGCCATTCTTTTTCCGGCGTAAAGAAGCGGAAGAATGGCACGGACATTGTGCCGCCATCGATCAGCGGTGGGTTGGTTGAAATGCCGATTAGGCCACCCCAGGTGCGCTTGCCAATCAACGGACCCAAGCCCATGCGCTTAAAGGCGTAGGGTAGGAAATCGCCACCAGAGCCCGCGTCTTGATCAATCAGCATTGCCTTTGGGCCATAGATGCCGCCGCCGGGCGTCTCAAACACCATACCTGCACGATCTTTCCAACCGGCGAGATAGGGGCGTCCCAACAATTCCGTGACGTAGTTTGCGGCCTGCCCGCCGCTGTTGCGGCGATCGTCAACAATAATGCCATCCCTGTCGACTTGCGCAAAGAACATCCGATTGAAATATTTATAGCCTTCGCCGCCGGTGTCGGGCAAATAAACATATGCGACACGACCGTTGGTGGCTTTGTCGACGTAGGCGCGGTTACTCTCTATCCAATGCCACTGGCGCAAGGGGCCTTCGGCTGCAATCGGCTGCACCACGATGTTGCGCGCACCCTTGCGTGTTACGTCGCCGCCGACGGTTAGCGTCACTTGTTTGTTGACCGTATTGTCAAACATAGCAAAGAGATTTGTGTCGGTGGTTAACTCGCGGCCATTGACGGCGAACAGGTAGTCACCTTCGCGAACGCCGAGTCCGGGTGCGGCAAGTGGCGCTCGCAAGAACGGATTCCAGCGATCCCCTGCGTAGATTTTTTGGATGCGGTAGCGATTGCCCTCTACCGCAAAGTCTGCACCAAGCATACCGACGGCGGCCGGGCGTTCGCGGTGCACATCACCACCGCCGACGTTGTTGTGGCCAACCTGCAGTTCCGCGATCATTTCGCGCAGAACGTCGTTTAAGTCTTCACGGCGTTGCACGTGCGCCACCATTGGCTGGTAACGTTTGTAGACCGCATCCCAATCGATGCCGTGCAGTTTGGCGTCATAGAAAAACTCCTTTTGCATCCACCAGGCTTCATCAAAAATCTGTTGCCACTCTTCTCGTGGATTCACCAGCATGCCGACCTGGCTCATATCGATTGGCTTTGCGTCGAGTTTTTCGTTGGCGTCGGCGATCTCAAGTTTGCCGCGCAGATAGCGCAGCAACATCTTTTTGCCATCGGCACTGATGGAAAAACTCTGCAAGCCTTGTTTGATTGCTTTGGGCTTGCGCTCCTCGAAGCTGAAGCGAATGAGCTCACCGTCGCCGCCGGATTCCGCATCGGGCGGCTCAGCGCTAGTGCCGGGTTGGCGGTTGTCGAGATAAAAAAGTGAGCCGTCTGCCGCGACCTGAAGGTTGCTGTAATTGCGTTCGGCCACGGGTAGGGCAACGATACGATTCTGGATGCCGTCAAAGTCGATACGCACTGGTTTGGGCGGCTTGGCCGGTGTCGAGGCCGTGCTGTCCTTAGTGTCGGATTTGGTGTCGGCCTTGGTGTCGTCCTTGGCGCTGACTAGCGGGGCTGCCGAAGTTGGACTAGCGGCGGGTGCGGTCGATGCTGGCGCCGCCGCTGATGGTGCAGGCGCGGCTTTTGTCGGGGCGTCTGCTTTTGACGCAGGTTTATCGTCTTCGTCTGCGGTGCGCGGTGCAATCGGCGATTTGCCATCTGCGGCGAGCACGATTGCATAAATGCCGTTGCGGACCGGGCGTTCTTGTGAGGACATATCCAAACCCACCAATGACGGACCGGCATTAATTGACGCTGTGAAATACAAGTAGTCACTGCCGCCGAATACCGGACTATCGACTTGACTCATGCCATCGGTGACGGTGACACTCTTGCTGGTGGTGAAGTCGTGGATGCGCACACGTCCAAGGTAGTTGTTGCCGACCGTGATGTAGGCGAGCCAGCGGCTATCAGGAGAAAACGAGACGATGAATGCACCGCGTCGGCCGCGATTGTCGATCACGCGAGAGGCGCCGGTGTCCAACGCGATCGCGTACAGATTCAGCATGTTGTCAGCGTAGATGATGGTCTTCCCGTCGGGGGACCACGCCAGCAAATTGAAGTAGCCACCGCTTGTGCCAAGTGACATTGATTTGGCGGGCTCAACTCCCGTTTGGTCGCGCAACATGAGAGCGTGTTTTCGCCCCGCATCGGAGATATAAGCCACTTGTTTACCATCGGGGCTCCAAATGCCGTCTTTCTCGCGCACGCCCGAAGTCTGCGTAATGTTGCGTACCGAGCCGTCTTTCACCGGAACCGTAAACACATCACCTCGTGCGGTAACCACGACACGCTTACCAGTGGAGGAAAGGAATGCTGAAGTCATGCTCGCCGCAGCATCCTTGTATTGCGGGCGCGCTTGTGGCGCCTGTGTGGCGATGTTGATCGCAAGTTCGCTAACGGCGTTTGTCTTTACGTTTAGCTCTTTTAGACGGCCGCCCACTTCATAAACAATCGTGTCGCCATACGCTGCAGCGTTGCGTACATCCCAGATACCTTCCTTGGTCAGCTGCCGTACTGCCTTGGTTTGTGTGCTGTAGGCGAATAGATTCGCCGCCACATTATCGCGATCAGAGATGAACACGACCTCGCCACCGACCCACAACGGGTTGGTATCGTTGGCATTGGTCGCGGGCACACGTTCCCATGCGTTGGTGGCGGGGTCGATGATCCAAATCGGCGGTGTGCTGCCACCACGGTGTAGCCGCCAGCCAGCATTGGCGTTGTGACCGGTGCGATAGGGTCGATAGGCGATGCGTTTGCCATCGGCCGACCAACGCCCCTCAAAGGCTTGCGCTTCCATGATTTTTTTCTCAAACCCGCCATCTACCGCTACCTCGTACAGCTGATTGCTGCGGCCGTTTGCGACTTCGCGCGAGGACGCAAACAACACACGTTTGCCGTCGTTACTCCAACCGTTGACGGTATCGATGCCCGGATGCCAGGTTAATCGCTTCGGTTGACCGCCGCTAATCGGCATGACGTACACGTCGGTGTTGCCGTCGTAACGCGCAGAGAACGCGATCATTTTGCCGTCGGGCGAAAATGCCGGCGCTAACTCGTCCGCCGGATGTGTGGTGAGGCGTGTGGTGTTGTTGCCGCTACGATCCGCGAGCCAGATGTCACCCGCGTAGACAAACGCAAGATGATCACGCGAGACGGCTGGCTGCCGAATCAGCATGGTGGCGGTGCTTGGACTCTGCGCTCTGACCTCGAAGGTGAGCCCGAGGCCCGCAGCAGCAAGGCTGGAGAGTATGGCGGCAGTAATAAACAGGGCACTTGTGGTGCGAGTGGTGATATTCAAATGATCTCCGGGATATTCAGGCGGTGACGCCACCGCGTGCGCAGGGCCGGCAACACACAACTCATGTCGTCGCACAGGCTGGTTAATTGCAGGCTGAGTATTCTGCCTGTTTTGGATCGACAGCGCAGTGAAGAATGCGCTGCGGCAGGTACCAAACGTAGCGCACAAAAAGTAAAACCCGTTTATTGACGAGTGTTTTCAGCCAATATGCCTTGAAAATACCCACGGATATTAGAGTTTGCCAATTCAATATTGATTACGTCGAATTGGTTACGTGCGCGGTGGCCTTGAAGATGCCGGTCGCGTTTCCAGTATCAAAAGCGAGGTCGAGCCGCTGCGTGCCCGGCATCATATCGCGCGTAATGAACTCGTAGAAAGAGCCTGTCACGACACGTTCGATCCGCTGAGCGTCTGCATCAATGAAGCCGCGTGTGCGGGTTTGGCATGGTGACGACCGAAGCATCGCACGCCGGCGCGCACCAGCGTTGTTGCTTCCTCAAGCGACAGCACACCGTTATTCGCCAGCTTCGCGAGCAACGAAACATCATTTGCCGAAAGTGGATCAACGGCGGTAGCAACAATACGCGACACCGCCGCTTGAAAAGTTATCGAGAACAACTCGGGGTGCAACTCACTGACAAAAAACTGGGCGATCTCTTCTGGCAAATCGAGATGGCGATAAGCGTAGACCGTCATCTTTCAGTGTGGCAACGGGTAAATCTCCGCCTGAGTAAATCCGAGTGCTTCCAACAAACGCGTAATCGCCGCGCGACCTGACGGCAAACTGCCGTTGGTGGGCCACGCCACGGTACGCAACGCGCCGTGATCAAAGTTGACTTTGCCGCCCGCAATCGTGTCTTCCACATAAGCGCGACCGCTCGGCACCCTGGTCAGAAAATCGTGGAACACGGCCATGTTCATCGCTGGTGCGATGTGCGCGCGATTGAAGGTCGCACTGGATACCAGCAATGACGGAAGCACCACAAGTATTTCAAATAGGCGATCCGCGCTAGTCTGCCCGACGACGGCTGCCAGCAGCGACTTCAGGACTATGGTTACCCTTCGACGCTAAACACTAAACACGATGCCCTGTGCCAACGGTAAATCCGCAGAATAGTTGATCGTATTCGTTGCGCGGCGCATGTACGCGCGCCAGCTATCGGAACCGGACTCACGGCCCCCCCCCGTGTCTTTCTCCCCACCAAATGCGCCGCCGATTTCCGCACCTGAGGTGCCGATATTGACGTTGGCAATTCCGCAATCGCTACCGGACGCCGACAGAAAAATTTCCGCCTCGCGCATATCGTTGGTGAAAATGCTTGATGACAACCCTTGTGGCACCGCGTTTTGCATGGTGATGGCCTCATCCAGCGTCTCGTACCGCATCACGTACAAGATTGGCGCAAAGGTTTCATGGTGCACACACACTGCCTGCGACGGCATTTCGACGATTGCTGGGGAGACGTAATACCCATTTGCAAATTCGTTGGCAAATTCATTCTCAAATTCATTCTCAAATTCATTTTGAAGTACGCGTTCGCCGCCGGTGACGATTCCGCCTTGCGCCTTCGCAGTGGCCAAAGCGGCCTGCATGCCGTCAAATGCCGCGCGGTCAATTAACGGCCCGATCAGCGTCTTTGCATTCAGCGGATTTCCGATACGTAGATGGCGATAGGCCGCTTTCAATCGTGTGACCACCTGATCTGCAATCGAGGTGTGTACGATCATCCGCCGCAGGGTAGTGCAGCGTTGTCCCGCCGTTCCCACCGCAGAGAAAAGTGAGGCGGGCAACACCAAATCCATATTGGCTGAGGGTGTCACGATGGCGGCGTTATTGCCGCCAAGTTCAAGCAGGCTTCGCCCGAGACGGTTTGCGACGCGTGACGCAACCGCACGCCCCATGCGGGTCGAGCCGGTCGCCGACACCAGTGCAACGCGTGGATCATCCACCAACACTTCGCCGACATCTGCGTTGCCGATCAGCACTTGCGAAAGGCCGTCTGGCGCGCTGCCGCCGTAAGCTATAAATTTTGCGATGGCGCGTTCGAGCAATGCTTGACATGCCAGTGCGGTCAACGGCGTTTTTTCCGAAGGTTTCCACACTAGGCCATTGCCGCAGACCAATGCCAACGCAGCGTTCCAAGCCCATACCGCAACCGGAAAATTAAACGCGCTAATGATGCCGACCACGCCGAGCGGGTGCCACTGCTCCATCATGCGATGTTTGGGCCGTTCAGTCGCAATGGTAAGTCCGTATAGCTGGCGTGCCAGGCCAACGGCAAAGTCGCAGATGTCGATCATCTCCTGCACTTCGCCCAAGCCTTCTTGCAATATCTTGCCGGACTCGATGGTCACCAATTGGCCGAGCAAATCTTTGTTGCTGCGCAATTCTTCACCGAGCAGGCGAACGAGTTCGCCGCGTTTCGGTGCCGGCACACTTCGCCAGGCTAAAAATGCGGCGTGTGCGGAACTAATCTTTGCCGAGACTTCAACCTTTGTATCCAGCTTGAGTACTGCGAGCTGGCTGCCGTCGATGGGCGAGCGCGCGACAATGCCGTTGCCGGCGCTGCCATCGAATGCAACACCGAGTTTGGACAGTAGCGAGGTTGTGGTCGCGGTTAGTGCAGCGTTCATGCGTAAAACTCTCCAAATGGATTAGCGAGGAACTGCGGCAACGTGACGGACTCCTGACGCACAAAGCCGCGCCCCTTAAGTCCACCCTTTGCGAGTAAATCTACCATCGTGCAAATTCCAGAGGCGGTGGTGAGCTGGATGGCGGAAAGTAGTTTGCCACCAACTTTCTTCGCGTATATTTTTTTGGCGAAGCTTTCTTGGGCAAGGCGTCCTTCGCGCTGACCGCTGACCGAAACAAAGACGAGTACAACGTCCTGATACGTCATTGGGATTGCGGTTTCCATCACATCTTTCAAGAGCTCGCGACGTTTGCCAAGCCCGAGATCATTCAAGAGAATTTTCATGATTTCACAATGGCCAGGATACCGCACGGTTTTGTAGTTCAGATTCTGCACCCGCCCCTCAAGCGTCTCGCATAACGTGCCCAAACCACCGGAGGTGTTGAAGGCTTCGTAGTCTAGGCCATCCAAGGAAAAATGCTCTAACTCCTCCATGGGCGGCGTCTCACGCGCCTTGCCGTCGATGATGGCTTCACACGGATTCAAGTATTCATTGATCAGGCCGTCTGTGCTCCAAGTCAGGTTGTACTTCAGCGCATTGGTGGGATAAATCGGTAACGCGCCGACCCGCATGTTCACGTCGCGTAGCGTATCAAACTGCTTGGCGAGCTCGTAGCCCGCCACGGAAATAAAGCCCGGTGCCAAACCGCATTGCGGCATAAACACCGTATTTGCGTCCTGCGCGATCTCCTTCACAATTCGTGTGCTTGCGACGTCTTCCGTCAAATCAAAATAATGCGCATTGAGGTTGCGCGCGAGTTTGGCCAACACCGGCGTCAGAAAAAATGGGCAGGCGGACAAAATGACATTCGCCCCTTTCAGTGCCAGCTCCAGATTGTTGTTTGCAACATCGGCGACATCGGCCACGTGGATCGCCGCTCCCAGTGCCGCCATGGGTTGTAGCCGTGCAATGTCTTTATCAACCACGGTGATTTTGTAGCCGCCGATCGTGTTGAATAACGTGACAATCGCTTCGCCAATCTTGCCTGACCCAATAAGCGCGACATGCAGCATGATGCTTTCCTTCAAGTGAATTAATTAGAAGCAAGTTTAGAGAAATGTGTTGTCATTACGAAGCTGCAAATATGTCAGGATGGTGGTCTAATATTATTAATTCGCAGGGCAAAACAAGCATATCGACAGATTAGGTGAAACATGACGCGCACTTCGACCGGCCTGACCAAGGCCGAAACGCAGCTACTTGACATCCTTCGGCTTAACGCGCGGTGCAGCGTTGCGGAGATCGCGCGCGAACTTGGCCTTGCTCGTGCAACGGTACAGGAGCGTATTCGGCGACTAGAAGAGGGTGGCGTGATTGAGGGGTATACGGTCCGTTTGAACCCGGCATTCAGCCGTAGTCGCGTGACGGCGCACACGCTGGTTCGGATCGATGCGCGCAAGGCGGACAGCCTCTATTCAAAGTTAAAGAAAATGCCGTCGGTCAGTGGTATCTACGCGATTTCAGGCGAGTTCGACGTGCTGGTGGTATTGCAGGCTGAGAACACCACCGAGCTGGATGATGCGCTCGATATTCTTGGCCGGCACGACGGCGTCGAGCGCACGCAGACCTCAATTGTGCTTAGCGTTAAATACGAACACTGAGAACAACGGTTTTGTGGATTTAACGGTGATGGCTACCCGCACCCGATTAATGAAAAAACAGGTATGCCACCCAGATTGCGGCAATTACGCCCGCCAAATCCGCGAGTAAACCGAAGCCGACGGCATAGCGAGTCTTCGTAATGCCAACCGAGCCAAAGTAGAGTGCGATGATGTAGAGCGTGGTGTCCGACGAGCCTTGCAGAATGCTGACCAGGCGGCCGACGAATGAGTCAACACCGTAGGTTTTCATGGCGTCGATCATCATCGCGCGGGCCCCGCTACCGCTCACCGACTTCATCAGAGCGGTTGGCAAAGACGGCGTGAAATCGGTATTGAACCCCATCTGCGTAAACATCCACGTAAAGCCGCTGACAACCAGCCCAAGCACGCCGGAGTTGCGCAGCACGCTGATCGCCACCAACATCCCGACCAGATAGGGGATGATCATCAGCGAGGTCTGAATGCCCCCTTTCGCGCCGTCAATAAACGCGCTGTAAACATCGACTTTTTTTCGTAGAGCACCGATGATGAAGCCGACAATAATTGAAAATAAAATCAGGTTGCTGGCGACTTTAGAGACAATTTCAATTTCCGTCCTGGTCAAAAAATTTGTGAAATACCAGACCATGCCGAAGATGGCGGCACTAATGCCGGCAAGCCAACTCATCACCACCACATTAAATAAATTGATTCGTTGCTTGATCGCCACCGCCACCATGCCGACTACGGTCGCGACATAGGTGGCAATCAGACATGGAATAAAAATATCCGCTGGATCGCGTGCTCCCAGCACTGCGCGCTGCGCCATGATCGACAGCGGGATTAACGTGAGCCCCGACGCATGCAAAACCAGAAACATAATCTGCGCATTGCTGGCTTCGTCTTTATTTGGATTCAACGTATGCAGGCTCTCCATCGCCTTCAGGCCGAATGGCGTGGCGGCATTATCCAGACCCAATAAATTGGCCGAGAAATTCATCACCATGTGCCCGGTGGCGGGATGATTTTTCGGCACGTCGGGAAAAATGCGCGAAAAAAATGGCGCGATGATTTTGGCGAGCAAATTGATTGCGCCCGCTTTTTCACCCACATTCAAAATGCCCAGCCACAGCGTCATGATGCCCGCGAGTGGCAGCGCGATATCCATCACGCCAACTCTCGCCGATTCAAACGTACCGTCAACTATTTTTTTGAATATTTCGGTATCGCCCAGCAATAGCCATTGGCCTAATGCCGCGACAAAACCAATAATAAAAAACGATGCCCAGATATAGGTAACTGCCATTGACAAC
>JACMOJ010000363.1 GCA_014378085.1 Burkholderiales bacterium
AATGCAACATGATGGGCGCGGTGCGCGAGGGCATTGTTTACGCAGCCGCAGTCAAACGCGGCGCGCGCCTGAACGTCGCAACGAAATTTGTGCAGACCGCCCGCGAACATTTCGCCACCAAAGGTATGCACGTCAATCTCATCAAGCTGTATGGCTCGATGGAATTGGCGCCGTTGACCGGGCTGGCAGACGCGATTGTCGATCTTGTTTCCACCGGCAGCACTTTGCGGGCAAATCATCTCGTGGCCGTCGAACAGATCATGCCTATTTCCAGCCGCCTCATCATTAACCGTGCGGCGCTGAAATTAAAGCGCGATGCAATTCAACCACTGCTGGAAGCCTTTGAGCGTGCCGTACAAAAATGAGCGTGACGATAAGCGCTTTTAGTTCGCGCGACGCCGACTTTCAAGTCAGGCTCGATAAGTTGCGCGCGTTTGAATCCGCGCAAAATGTTGATACCGATCGCAGGGTAACTGAAATTCTTGCGGCGGTCAGGATGCGCGGAGATGCCGCGCTGCTTGAATACACGCATCGTTTTGATCGCTGGCAACCGGCATCAGCTGCGGAGTTGGAAATCCCGTGTGAGCAGCTTCAATCTGCGCTGGCAAATCTCGCTCCCGTCATTCGCGCAGCCCTTGAAACGGCGGCGGGGCGAATACGCAAGTATCACGAGCACCAGCGCCAGTCCTCATGGACATTTACCGAGTCCGATGGCACCGTCTTGGGACAGCAGGTCACGCCGCTGGACCGCGCTGGACTCTACGTGCCGGGTGGCAAAGCGGCGTATCCATCGTCGGTATTGATGAATGCGATTGCCGCGAAAGTTGCCGGTGTTGGTGAATTGATTATGGTCTCGCCAACACCGGATGGCGTGATCAACGAAACCGTGCTCGCGGCGGCTGCACTAGCCGGCGTGGATCGCGTATTTTGCGTCGGTGGGGCACAGGCGGTCGGCGCGCTGGCTTATGGGACCGCAACCATTCCGCCCGTAGACAAAATCGTGGGGCCGGGCAATGAATACGTCGCGGCTGCCAAGCGGCAAGTGTTTGGTGTAGTTGGCATCGACATGGTCGCAGGACCATCTGAAATTTTGGTGATTGCCGACGGCAGCACCGATCCAGATTGGGTCGCGATGGATTTGTTCAGCCAGGCTGAGCACGATGAAATTGCCCAGGCTATTTTGCTGTGTCCCGACGAGGCGTTCATTGCCAAGGTTGCTGCGAGCATTGAAAAACAAATCAGCCAGATGCCGCGCGCCGAAATCATTCGCGCCTCGCTTGATAACCGGGGCGCACTGATTTTTGTCCGCGATCTGGCTGAAGCGTGCCGCATTTCCAATCTGTTAGCACCTGAGCACCTTGAGCTCTCGGTTGCAGATCCAAACGCATTGCTGCCGCTTATTCGTCATGCCGGCGCTATTTTCATGGGCGCGCATTCCTCAGAGTCGCTTGGTGACTACTGCGCCGGGCCAAACCACGTGTTGCCGACATCGGGTACCGCGCGCTTTTCTTCGCCGTTAAGCGTAGTCGATTTCCAGAAACGTTCCTCCATCATTCAGGTTTCTGCCGCAGGCGCGCAGACGCTGGGGCGCGTGGCTGCGACACTGGCGCGTGCGGAGGGGCTGGAAGCACACGCTCAATCGGCCGAATACCGGCTAAAAAAATGAAGACCCGAGCGGCTGAGCTGATTCGGCCGGA
>JACMOJ010000364.1 GCA_014378085.1 Burkholderiales bacterium
ACATCTTCTAGTGTGGTGTCGGTCTCGGCGAGTTTGGTGTCGAGCGCGACGCGGTTATCAAACACAAAACACTCACCTTCCCAGTCGCCTTCCGCGTCGGGCATTTCTTTAAAGTAATTGAGGATGCCGCCTTCCAACTGATACACCGGCACTTCCATGTCGCGCATCCATGCGCTGGTTTTTTCGCAGCGAATGCCGCCGGTGCAATACATCGCCACACGTTTGCCGTCGCGCTTCCACGCGTCGATGTGTTCTTTGACGTAATTCGGGAAATCACGGAAGTTCACCACGCCCGGATCAATCGCATTCTTGAACCGGCCAAGACGGAACTCAAAGCTGTTGCGGTTATCGAGCAACACCACGTCGTCTTCGGTAATCAGTTTTCGCCATTCTGTCGGCGACACATTGGTGCCGGTGAGTCGGCCATCCACACCCGCAATACCTAGCGGCACGATCTCGGCTTTAACGTGAACCTTCATTTTGCGAAACGGCACCGTCTTACATTCACTGCGTTTAAACACGATGTCACCAAAGCTGCCATCGAAGCGTGGGTCGGTTTTTACCGCCGCTTCAAACGTATCGATTTGTGCGGCTGAGCCCGCCACCATGCCATTCAGTCCTTCTTCGGCAAGCAAGATGCTGCCCGCGATGGGCGCGGTGATCTCACGAAACGCCACCGCAAATGCTTCCGCGTCCGCGATGTGGACAAACTTATAAAACGCGGTATGAATGAGCAGAGCGGAGTCGGGGCTGGTCACGGCAATGGCGATGTTAGTAGGCGAGCGCTCATTTTCCCACGATCTCGTCCCTAGCAGTTCAGCAAAAATCTGACCGAGTCTAGCAAACTCCAGCACTGACGGCACGTTTCAAGGCTTTTGGCCTGAAAAGGCCCGCCAGATATAGCGCTTTATTAGCCGATCAGCTTCAGTAGCTCTGCCTCGCGCTCCGCCTTTAGTCCCGCCTTTGGTGCGGCACGACGTTCGGCAGTCTGCGAATCCCACCATTTCAAGGTATCTGCCGCAGTGACATCCACCGACCGATAGGTGATACCAGCTGCCAACGCTTTCTTGTGGCTACGACGATGCATGCCGGTGGTCTCGCCGGCACCCGGCACCCAGACGGGCATGTCCATCCACATTGAGACTTTGTTTTTTTCGAGGAACTCCGCGCTAACTTCCCGGCGCTTGAGCGGCACCTTAATCGATGCGCCGTTTGCAACACGCACCCCCGTCTCCACCCCATCAAGCATCGCGCCCATCGTCAGAGCAGCGGCTGGGCCGGTGGCGTTAAAATCCCCCGCCAATCGTGTCTCCGCCATCCGCACCGTCCACTCGGCGATGTCGCGCGCGTCGATAAGCTGTACCGGGTCGGCTGATGGCGGCACCAACACGTCGCCGCCTCTGGCAAAACGAGCCGGCCAGTAAGTGAAACGATCGGTCTCATCACCGGGCCCAACGATAAGTGCCGGGCGAATGATGGTCGTCGCCTCGCGGCCAAACTGACGGTAGGCCTCGTCCTCACTGGCCGCCTTGAGTGGTCCATAGAGGCGCATGTCTTTGCGCAGGGAAGCGTTGGTTTCACGCATCACATCGGTGCCGGCATATTTCTCCCGCGCGGCCGTTTCGTCGGCACCGGGTTTATCGTTAGCGGCATACACTGAAATGGTGGAGATAAAAATGTAGTGACCGACATTACCTTTCAGTACCGCCGCGGCATCACGAACCCAATGTGGCACCGAGGTCGGGTTATCAATACACACGTCAAACTTTCGGCCCTTCAGTGATGCGTAGTCATTGGTCTCGCGATCACCGGTGAGCTCTTCGACGCTGGATGGCCATTCCTTGGGCCGCCTGCCTCTGTTAAACAGGGTGACTTTGTGGCCGCGCTCCAGCGCGTAACGGACCTGATGCGGGCCGATAAAACCGGTGCCGCCGAAAATCAAAATCGAGAGTGGTTTGGCCGCCTTACTCACCATATTTGTGGCCGAAGCCCCCGCCGTTTGCCGATTGTTCTGCCCCTTGTTCTGCGCCTTGTTCTGCGCCGTGTTTTGTGCCGTGTTTTGTGCCGTGTTTTGTGCCGTGTTTTGTGCCATGGTCGGTGACAGATATGCCGCCAACATCGCGGCACCCATCGTTAATATTTCGCTTCTTGTTTTCTTCATCCCGACTTCACAAATATTGATTCAGCGCTAACGATACTCGCGCGTTCACCACACCCCGGTGTTAGGCATCGACACCCACGGCGCTTGCGGCGGCAACGCAGGACCCGCCTGTAACAACTCAATGGAAATATTATCTGGCGATCGGACAAACGCCATGCGGCCATCGCGCGGCGGGCGGTTGATCACCACGCCTGCGTCCATCAACTTTTGGCAGGTCGCATAAATGTCGTCCACCGCATAGGCAACATGACCAAAATTACGCGCAGAGCCAAGCACTTCGGGCTCCCCAGCTTGCTGACCAACTTCAGGCGGCCAGTTGTAGGTCAGCTCAATCGCGGCGGCACTATCGCCCGGCGCGTTGACAAACGCGAGCGTGTAACGGCCTGCCGGGCTTTCGCTGCGACGTGTCAGCTCCAATCCGAGTTTGTTGCAATAAAAGTCTAGGGACTTTTCTAAATCGGTGACACGCACCATGGTGTGGAGGTATTTCATTGATGTCCTATTGAAGTTGAAAAAAAAGCATGTTTTGTCATGCCCCGGTTTTGCCGAACATTGGCAAACCAGGCGACCTATCTTTAATAATTTGGCTCGGTGCGCGAACAAGCAAGCCCAAGGGTTGCCAATACAAGGTTGCCGAGGGTTGCTGATATAGTACGCCTCTGCTTTCCTCTGCCCTGTTCCAGTCCCTTGGCGGAGACATCTCAAACCGGTCTTTTTCAATTCTGACCGTACCGCTTCTAGACTGGCGACGATCAACGCGTCGACAGAATCGGCCTTTCGAAAGTTTTTCATGAGTTTTTTATCCCTCGGCTTGTCCGAGAAGATCGTTCGTGCTGTTACCGAGCACGGCTATACGATTCCGACACCAATCCAAACGCAGGCTATTCCCGCAGTACTTAACGGCGGTGACTTGCTGGCCGGCGCACAGACTGGCACCGGCAAAACTGCCGGATTCACGTTGCCGATCCTCGAACGCCTGATGGCAGCGCCCTCGCCTGGCGCCAAGGCCGGCCGTTCACCGGTGCGCGCACTGGTGCTCACACCGACCCGCGAATTGGCCGCACAGGTTGAGGAAAGTGTCACAACCTATGGCAAGTACACCGGCCTGAAATCGATGGCGATGTTCGGTGGCGTTAGTATCAACCCCCAAATCGGCCAATTGCGGCGCGGCGTCGATATCTTGGTAGCGACCCCTGGCCGCCTACTGGATCACCACCAACAGCGTACGGTTGATCTCTCACACGTTGAAATTCTGGTGCTTGATGAAGCGGACCGGATGCTCGACATGGGCTTTATCCACGACATCAAGCGCGTGTTGGCGCTGCTGCCAAAGAAGCGCCAGAACCTGCTGTTCTCAGCAACGTTTTCTGAAGAGATCAAAAAGCTCGCGGATAGTCTGCTCGACAACCCTGGCTTGATCGAAGTCGCGCGACGTAATTCCACCGTCGAAATCATTGTGCAAAAAGTACATCCGGTGGATCGCGATAAAAAGCGCGAGCTGCTCACGCATCTTATTAAGGAAAATGATTGGCATCAGGTGCTGGTGTTCACCCGCACCAAGCACGGCGCAAATCGGCTCGCTGAACAGCTAAACAAATCTGGCATCACCGCATTAGCGATTCATGGCAACAAAAGCCAAGGCGCGCGCACGCGGGCGTTGGCGGAATTCAAAGCCGGCGACCTCGCGGTGCTCGTCGCGACTGACATCGCCGCGCGTGGCATTGATATAGACCAGCTTCCGCACGTGGTGAATTTTGAAATTCCGAACGTGCCGGAAGACTACGTGCATCGTATTGGCCGGACCGGACGTGCTGGTGCGACTGGCGAGGCAATTTCGCTCGTCTGCGTTGACGAGAAAAAAATGTTCAACGATATTGAGCGATTGATCAAGCGTGATGTTGAGATTGTGGTCATCCCGGGTTTTGAGCCTGACCCGACCGCAAAACCGCAGCCCATCCAACTCCGCTCGGCAGGGCATCAACCCCAGCGCGGGCAATCACGGGGTGGTGGTGGTGGTGGCAGAAGCGGCGGCGGCGGCGGCGGAAGATCGGCCGGTGCTACGGGTGCCGGCGGTAAACCAAGGTCTAGCGGCGCGAAACCTGCGGCGGGCGGGCGCGGCCTACCTAGCGGTGGCGGCGGTGGCGGCAGCAGCCGACAAAAGCCGCGCACGCGCTAGTTTTGTTATCGCTTACGTGGCAGCGAGAAGGCAAAAAATTTTCTGCCATTAACTTCAGTCGCCACGTAAATGAGCAATCCAACTAATGCGCAGATGGCAAATACCCATACGCCTGAGATGGTGAATAGAAATATATCGTTGATTTTGAACTGGAGAAGGTACCACCAGATACTCGCCGTCGCGACGGTGTCCACCGTAGCGAGTAACACTAAAACATGCAATGCCATCACCTTGCTCGCCTTGTTATTGTCGTCATTTGTCGCAATGCAACTAATTTAGAAGTATCGCAATTACAGAAAGAATAATAACAAGTGAGTTGCCCAGAAGCTGCCTTGTGACACGTGTAATTTTGTTAAATGTTGCGATACGCTTCGGATCGGACCACGCACTCCACTGGATTTCGAGATCTAGCGTCGTTGGTATGATTCGGCTAGCCGTGGAACACATTGTCACCGCGCTCACCTCGAACCGCGCCACACGGCTTATGGACGGCTGCTCCTAAAGCGGCAACATGCAGGTACAGCGCGTGCCGATCGGCGGCGGCTCCTGGACTTGGGCTTGGAGCACCGCGACCCTGACGCAATCAATTGGCCATCGGCCCTAGCGGTGCCTCCACTGCTCACTTGCTGTCGCGGCAAGCCAATGCATCTCAGCGCATGTATTTGGGCGAAACTGACTTCATGTTTTTCGGAAAGCAGCCGATATGGGAGAGAGTCGGACGTAACCGGACGTAACCGGACGAAACCGCAGGTAATTGGACGTAATGGACGTAATTGGACGTAACAACTGGAGACCGACGAACATGCAAGCCCCACAAATTCCGCTCGACGAACCACGTCGCATTAATTCCCTGCATTCGTTAGACATCCTCGACAGCGCTGCTGAGGAGCGATTCGACCGATTGACCAGACTCGCACGAAAACTTTTTCACGCGCCGACTGCGATGGTGAGCCTCATCGATACCAACCGTCAGTGGTTTAAATCGTGCATCGGACTTGACGCAACCGAAACGCCACGGGATATCTCGTTTTGCGGGCATGCCATTTTGCAAAATGACGTCTTTGTGATCGAAGATGCGTTGCAAGACGCGCGGTTTGCTGACAACCCGCTCGTTGTCGGCGAGCCGAAAATTCGCTTTTATGCGGGCTGCCCGCTGGTGCTAGCCAACGGTAGCAAGGTAGGCACCCTTTGCATCATTGACCGCACCCCCCGCAAGTTTGGACAAGAAGATCGTGATCTGCTGCGTGACCTCGCGAAAATGGCCGAACAGGAATTAGCGGCGATACAGCTTGCGACCAACGACGAGCTGACGATGATTTCAAACCGCCGTGGTTTCCAAACATTGGCGAAATTTGCGCTCGATCTCTGTCGACGCCAAGCGCAATCGGCTTGGCTACTCATGGTCGACCTAGACCATTTCAAGGAAATCAACGATAACTTCGGGCATGCAGAAGGTGACTTTGCGCTGACCGGCTTTGCAAACATCATGACGGCCGTCTTTAGGAACTCCGACGTCATCGGTCGCTTAGGCGGAGACGAATTTGCCGTGCTATTGACCAATACCGACGGTGATCAGCTTGAATTGGTTTATGCGCGGCTCCAGAGCGCGGTGGAAGCGCACAATTTGCGCTTGGCGCGCGGCTACGAGATTCAGTACAGCGTCGGGGCGGCACAACTAAATTTGGGCCGCATAGGAAGTATTGCAGACCTGCTTGCGGAAGCCGACGCGCAAATGTACGCACAGAAAAAACTTCGACACGCATGCCGAGCTGAAAAACTCCACATCCCGGCGAGGATCCCCCAAGGCTCGGACACGCCGCACCAGCTCGCTCGGTAACGATGTCTTCACGATTTATTCACAAGGTTGGCCGTGAATTTGTCGCGTAGCGCAATGCGGCTTGGCGAGCCCGCAGAAATAGTCGACGGTGGAACGTAAACGCTGGTTTCAGAACGGCCGTCGACACTGCGCCGCCAGCCATTTCTTGCCAGCGACAAGCTCGACGTTGAGGTAGGCGCTCTCGCGTGCGTCGCTCAAAAAGCCGCGATGTGCCCGGCCTTTCGATAGCTTTTGTGAATCGAGAAACGCTGATCAATCAATTTTACGTAGAGCCCCTTCCCCGCTAACCTTCTGTTCATCGTAATAAACGATTAAATCAACCTGCGGAGAAAAAATGTCGAACGAAGCAAAGTGTCCGTTTTCAGGTGGTGCTGGCAGTCACGCTGTCGCAGGCGCCCAAAGTAATGCGTCTTGGTGGCCGAACCAATTGAATTTGAAAATGCTGCACCAGCAGTCCGCCAAGTCCAATCCCATGGGAGGAGAATTCAATTACGCCGAAGCGTTCAAAACACTTGACCTGGATGCCGTGGTCAACGACCTCACCGCGCTGATGACTGATTCGCAAGACTGGTGGCCGGCTGATTACGGCCACTATGGCCCGTTCTTTATACGAATGAGCTGGCACGCCGCAGGCACCTACCGGATCGCCGATGGTCGTGGCGGCGCAGGCAACGGCGCACAACGCTTCGCCCCACTCAATAGCTGGCCGGACAACGGCAACCTCGACAAGGCACGTCGATTGTTGTGGCCTATCAAGCAAAAGTACGGCGCCAAACTGTCATGGGCTGACCTGCTGGTGTTGACCGGCAACGTCGCAATGGATTCGATGGGCTTCAAAACCTTTGGCTTCGGCGGCGGGCGCGCCGATATCTGGGAGCCGGAAGACGAGATTTATTGGGGCCCGGAAACTAGCTGGCTTGGGGACGAGCGTTACAGCGGCGACCGCCAACTCGCCAACCCGCTTGGCGCGGTACAGATGGGATTGATTTATGTGAATCCGGAAGGCCCGAACGGCCAGCCGGATCCACTCGCCTCGGCACGCGATATCCGCGAGACGTTTGCCCGCATGGCGATGAATGACGAAGAAACCGTAGCGCTGGTGGCCGGCGGTCACACATTCGGCAAATCGCACGGTGCCGGTGACACGGCGCAGGTCGGCCGCGAGCCCGAGGGTGCAGGCATCGAGGAACAAGGCTTAGGCTGGAAGAATAGTTTTGGCTCTGGTAGCGGAATGCACACTACCACCAGCGGCATTGAGGGCGCGTGGACGCCGAATCCGATCGAGTGGGATCACGGTTACTTCGAAACGCTATTCGGCTACGAATGGGAGCTGACCAAAAGCCCGGCCGGCGCGCACCAATGGAAACCGAAAGACCCAGCCGCCGCGACGACAGTGCCAGACGCACATGACGCAAGCAAACGTCACGCGCCGATGATGACCACCGCCGATATCGCGTTGCGGATGGACCCGGCCTACGAAAAAATCTCGCGACGCTTTTTCGCTAACCCAAATGAACTCCACGACGCGTTCGCCCGTGCGTGGTACAAACTGACCCACCGCGACATGGGGCCGCGTACACGTTACCTCGGCAAACTGGTGCAAAAAGAAGTGTTGATCTGGCAAGACCCGGTGCCGGCTGTTGATCACGCACTGGTTGATACGCAAGATATCGCGGCACTCAAAGCGAAGGTGCTGGCGTCCGGCTTGTCGACCTCGCAACTGGTCTCAACCGCATGGGCATCAGCATCTACATTCCGTGGCAGCGACAAACGCGGTGGTGCGAATGGTGCGCGTATTAGGTTAGCGCCGCAGAAGAACTGGGAGATTAACCAACCTGCGGAACTGGCAAAAGTGTTATCCACACTTGAAGCCATCCAAACCGCGTTTAACGCCGAGCAGACCAGCGGCAAAAAAGTCTCGCTCGCCGACCTAATTGTGTTGAGTGGCGGTGCGGCAATCGAAGCGGCTGCGAACAAAGCGGGCGTTGCCACCACCGTACCGTTTACGCCGGGCCGTATGGATACGTCGCAATTGCAAACCGATGTGGATTCGTTTGGTGCACTCGAACCCGCCGCCGATGGTTTCCGCAACTACGCCACGGCCGGCGTCCAAAACGCATTGGCAGAGTTGTTGGTGGATAAGGCGCAGCTATTGACGTTAAACGCGCCCGAGATGACGGTGTTGATCGGTGGTCTACGTGTGTTAGATGCCAACGTTGGCCACACCCAGCACGGTGTGTTCACCAAACGTCCGGGCACGCTGACCAACGACTACTTCGTTAACTTGCTCGACATGAACACGACGTGGAAAAAATCCGCAGCAGACGAAGCAGTGCTGGAAGGTCGGGATCGTAGCAGCGGCGATTTGAAATGGACCGGCACAGTGGTTGATCTCGTGTTTGGTTCTAACGCGCAGCTACGTTCGCTGGCCGAGGTTTACGCCGCGGCAGATGCGAAGGAGAAGTTCATCAACGACTTTACCGCCGCTTGGAGCAAGGTGATGAATCTGGATCGGTACGATCTGAATACGGCGAGCGCCGTACGGTCCTAACTGCGTCGACAACAATGCCCCGCCATCCGCAAGGTGACGGGGCGTTTTTATTGGACGAGTCGGTAGCCCACTGCAGTTTCGGTCAGCAGATGTTTAGGCTGCGCGGGATCAGCCTCAAGCTTCTGCCGAAGCTGACTCATGTAAACACGCAGATAATGGCTGCTCTCCGAATGGCTTGGGCCCCACACTTCGCGCAGCAGTGCACGATGGGTCAGCACACGGCCGACGTTGGTGATGAGTTGAAGCAACAGGCGATATTCAATCGGCGTGAGGTGGATGAGACTGCCCGCCCGATTCACCGTCCTTGCCACCTGATCCACGGTCACGTCGCCAAAGTGAAAAACGCCAGAGGCATCTTCCGCAGTTGAACGCTTGCGACGCAAATTCGCCCGCACCCGCGCCATGAGTTCGGCGATGCCGAAAGGCTTGGTCAAATAGTCGTCCGCGCCAGCATCGAGTGCCGCAACTTTATCGGCTTCACCGCTACGCGCAGATAGCACGACGATCGGTACGCTGCTCCAGCCACGTACGTCACGAATAAAATCCACACCGCTGCCGTCGGGCAGCCCGAGGTCGAGCACGATCAGATCAGGTTTTCTTGTGCCTGCTTCAACGAGTCCTTGCTTCACTGTATCGGCTTCGTGCACGTGCCAGCCTTCCGCCTCCAACGCGGCGCGAACGAATCGGCGAATTTGTGGCTCGTCCTCGACCAATACGGCGACCGGTGCCGGGTCACTCATCACCGCTCACCTTCGGCGACTCACCGACGGGCAGGCAAAACGCGACACATGCACCGCCTTCAGCGCGATTCTCCGCCGAAATACGCCCGCCGTGCGCATCAACGATGGCGCGACAAATCGCCAAGCCAAGCCCCACGCCTGGCGTTGCGGATTCGCTTGCGCCTCTGACAAATTTTTCAAAAATTGCAGACTCCTTCCCCTTCGCAATGCCGGGGCCGTGATCCAGCACGGCCAGCTTCAGCATTGGCGGTTCGCCGGTCACGATGCTGCCGACAATTTCAATCGGTGTTTCAGTTGGCGAGTACTTTAATGCGTTGTCCAGCAGGTTTGCAACGACGCGTTCGATCAACACTGCATCGATTTCAACCAGCGGCAAATCCGGCGGGAGAACCACGCGAATATTGCGATCCCCGAGCCGCGTGCGCAGCGACTGAATAGCACCACCAACAATCTCTTCAATCGGCACCCACTCGCGCTTTAAGCGCACGCCGCCGCTTTGCAGCCTCGCCATATCCAGCAGGTTTTCGACTAAAGTCGCCATTCGGCGGGCTTCTTCAGCTAATATTGCCGCAATCTCCCCGCCCCGCTTAGGGTTTTTCTCAACAGCGATTGCCTCCGCCATTCCCACCATCGCAGTCAGCGGCGTGCGCAGGTCATGCGAAATCGCCGACAGTAAGTTGTTACGCAGATTCTCAGATTCAATATTTAGAATCGCGCCCTGTGCAACTTCCACATAATGAATGCGCTCTAGCGCAATGGCGATCAGCACCGCATAGGTTTCTAACTGATGCACCTGCTCTGGCACCAGCAGCATCGCCGACCGCTCCGGCCTCACCGCAAGAACACCGCGAACGCGCATCGGTGCCTTCAGCGGCAATGAACCCCCCTATTTGCGGTCGTTCTCAAGCATTTATGTCTGAAAACGCCCGTCGATAGATGCGTTTAATTTCCGTGTTATCTCGGCTTTGTGAAGCAGGCCCGCATAAACCCAATTTGCGTATTAACGCCGATAAGAGTTTAGGCCCCTAACTAAATCCGGAGCGACACACTAGCGGTGGCCACCAAGCGGCTGTCTTGGATCAGAACCAAAGTTCAGACCCAATTGCAAGACACGCTGCGGTTGCAAATTTCGGCTTCTGCGCCGTTCGGCAGGAAAGCAGCCGGAGCATGCTTGCGGCGACATGCTAGCGGTGGCGGCTAAACAATCGTCCCGGATCGGCGAAGCGCAAGTCCGGGAGCCAATTTTGATTTAACGGCGACGGACGTCTACCAACCGCAGACGTTGCGCAATCGCCTTAAGGAATTATTTCGGTAACCCTTTAATGATCATCTCAATGTAACGCGCCGGTGGTACAAAACCTTTACCCCAACGTTCGTCGAAATCCGCAGTAGGCTTCGCCGCAACAATTTCCTCAAGCGTCTTACCCTGCTTTGCCAGCGCCTTAATCTTGCCAATGGTAGCGGCCAACATATTGCGGTAAACAATCAAATCCGCCTTGGTGGCGAGTGGGCCGTGGCCGGGAATAATCTTGGTTTGGTCATCCGCGATGGCTAGCACACGGTCAGTAGCCGCGATGAATCCATCAGGCGTGCCGCCGCTCGAATAATCAATGAATGGATAAAAGCCGTTAAAGAAAGTATCGCCCATGTGCACGATGTTGGCTCTCTTAAAATGGATGATCGAGTCGCCATCGGTGTGTGCGTTTGGCACATGAAACGCCGCAATGTCGTCACCATTCAAATGAAAGTTCATGGTCTGCGAAAACGTCACTATCGGCAGTCCCTCTTTCGGCGTTGGATCAACCTTGACGCGCATAAACTCGATGAATTGGTCCGACGATAGACGCTTTCTCACGTTGTCATGCGCCACGATAATCGCGCCCGCTTTGCCCATGTTGACGTTGCCGCCGGTGTGATCGCCGTGCCAGTGGGTATTGATCACAAACGTAACAGGCTTCGGCGTAATCGCCTTAATTGCCGCTTCGATCTTGGGTGTCAACGGCGCGTATTGATCGTCAATCATAAATACCGCATCTGGCCCAACCGATAGACCAATATTGCCGCCTGAACCCACCAACATATAAATTGAGTCCGTTAACTTCTGCGTCTTGATTTCCACCTTATCAAAATTTTGTTGCGCGAGGGCTGCACCACTCAACAACGCGCTGGCGAAAAGACTGGCGCATAACGTTCCCGTCGCGCCAAAAAAGGTTGACTGCAAAGGTTTTGCGTATCGCTTCATGGGGGTGATCCTCGTGGGTGTCATTTGGTGGAAGTGGGGTTCAATTGATGTGTTGATTATGCCGCAGTGAGCAACGCCTTGCAGTTTGCAAAACATGCTGGGCGGACACAGCGCCTCACCGCGTCGTGTTGAGCGCCAGCATAGGATAAGCCAACAGAGGTCAAGGTTCGCAGCCAACCACTAGCGCCGCCGCCCACACATCACTGTCGTGTCGACTGCTCCAGCAACTCTTTCAAATACGGTGCCCACACTGCCGCACGAGTATGCGTGCCGTGACCGAAGGTCGCTTCGGTGGCGGGCAGCAACACAAACTTGCCGCGTTTGATGCGCCTAACTTCGCGCTCGGCAATGGCAAGTTCCGGCGGATTGATGAAGTCATCCGCGGTATTGATAAACATCAGCGGCGCCCTAATTTTTTCTAAGCCGGGTGAGGGATCGTAATTGCGTGACGAAGCAACTGCATACATAAAATCGTTGGCGTCGAAATCGGCAATATTGCGTGCAACCGATTCCTCGACAAACTTGTCAGCGGCCTCCCGGGTGGGAAGATTGTTTTGCATCTGGATGGGTGCACCGCCAGCCAGTATTAATAGGTTAGCCGCAGTTGTGACGGCCGCGCGCGGCTGTTTGGCGTAATTGCCCCCGAGCCAATCGGGATCATTTCGAACGGCATCAATGGCCATCTTGCGCCACACACGATTGCGCCCCGCAATGGCGACGGGCTGGCAGGCTAGTGGCATGAGGGCATCCATGTAGTCGGGATGTGTCACGCCCCACACAAAAGCGTGCATACAACCCATCGAGGTGCCCAGAATCATACGCAGGTGGTTAACACCGAGCCCCTCTTCCAATAATCGCTTTTGTGCGACGACCATATCGTCGTAGTCATACTGGGGAAACTTTGCGCGGAGTCCGTCACTGGGTTTACTCGATTTGCCATGCCCAATATTGTCTGGCAATACGAGGTAGTACCGCGCAGCATCCAACGGTTGCCCGGGGCCAAACAACACGTCAGTGAAGATCGGCCGCAGCAAACTTTTACCGGAACCACCGGTGCCGTGCAGTAGCAACACCGCGTTGGTGACACGACCATTCGCGTCCTTCAGTGGTTTACCAATCGCGGTGTAGTGCATCTTTAGCTCAGGCAGTGTTTCGCCCGAATGAAACTTGAAGTTCTTTAGCACTACGGTCCCTTCCACGGGAACGTAGTGTGGCTGCGCCTGTGCACTGAACCCCACCACCGACAGCAGAAAAACGCCTAACCCGCGAACCAAACTGTTTGGCAACATCATCACTCCCGTACTGTTAAACAACACTACTTATACAGATCAAAGATTTGAAACTTTGCTCGCCACTCCGCGACCACTCAGCAAGTTGTAGGCAACAAATATTACGACTAAGCCATAGATGATCTTTGGTGCCCACGTGGCCACCTGATCATAAAAGCTGCCGATTGCCTCCGTTTCGAGCGTGCAATGCCGCTTCAACATCTCCGGCAGCGTCCCACTCGCCTCGCCAGTTTGCACAAATTCGATCACCCGTCGATCTGGCAAAAGTTTGAGCGCCCATAAGGCATCGGTCAACGAACCGCCCTTTTCGATACGAAATCGCAACCGCGCCAGATCACGTCGGATTGGCCCATCTTCAACCGTATCCACCGCCGCCGGCAAAGCATCCAGAACCGGAAGCCCTGCCTCCAACATCAGCGCCAAGCTTTCAAAAAAGTCGCGGAAATTTTCTCGACGGTAAATCGGCCCGTAGACCGGCAGTTTTGAATACAACGAACCCATCGGGGAATCGGCACCGGCGCGGAGCAACCATCGACCCAATTGATAGAGCCCGAACAGGATGAGAAGTGGCCGCGCGATCTGCCAGACGTAGCCGTAAATGCTGATGCCGCCACCGATAAGTGCTGGCAGCGGCGTTAAGACGAGCGAACCCATCAGTAAAAATACCGGAAAGATAAAACGCGACTTCATGGTCGCGAGCTGCATTGCGCGGTCGGTGTAAAAATCACCTAACCGGCGATAGGTCTCTGCCGGGCTCCCGGCATTTAGCGCCGCGCGGATCAGCCTAGACTCTAACTTGGTATATACCCCACTCGCCTCCCCTGCTGTAGCCGGGTCCACGCCTTTTGCGAGCTTCGCTCGCATCCAGTCAAGCCGGTCCGCATAGCGACTGGAAAGGCTGACGGACTGCATAGCGCGATCAAACGGCAGCCCTGCCGACTCAAGTTTCGCGAGCTGACTAAAAAGTTCGGCTCGAACGCGGTAGGGAAGCGGTTTCAATGCGGCCATTCGAGTGAAAGTGGCATGGACACCTTGGGGCCGTCGCGCATGACGCGTCTACTTCTTCTCCGCCTCTGCGGATTCCGGTTCGGGTTCTGGCTCGCGGTGGATTGATAGAGCCACGTTGCTCTCGGTGGGCGGACTGCCGCGGGTGCTCTTCAACTTGATATTCAAGCGTAATTCGTTGGCCGAATCAGCGTTACGGATGGCTTCTTCATAATTAATATGCCCGGCGTTGTATAACTCAAACAGCGCCCAATCAAAGGTGCGCATGCCCAGCTCGCGGGATTTTTCCATCAACGATTTCAAGTCGTGAAATTCACCTTTGAAGATACGTTCTGAAACGGTCGGCGTGTTGATAAGAATTTCGATGGCGGCCTTGCGCCCCTTACCGTCCGGTGTTCGGACCAAACGCTGCGAAACAATGGCCCGCAAGTTAGCCGACAAATCCATCAACAGCTGGTTGCGCCGTTCTTCAGGAAAGAAGTTGATGATGCGATCAATGGTTTGATTGGAGCTATTTGCGTGTAGCGTGCCGAGGCAAAGATGGCCCGTCTCGGCAAACGCAATTGCGTGTTCCATGGTCTCGGCATCACGAATTTCGCCGATGAGAATGACGTCTGGCGCCTGTCGCAACGTGTTTTTCAGCGCATGGTGCCATGTATGGGTATCAACTCCAACTTCACGGTGGGTGATGAGCGACATCTTTGATTGATGCACGTATTCAACCGGATCTTCCACCGTGATGATGTGGCCGGCCGAAGTGCGATTGCGGTGATCAATCATCGCCGCGAGAGAGGTTGATTTGCCCGATCCCGTACCACCCACCACCAACACCAACCCGCGCTTATTCATGATGACTTCTTTGAGAATCTCAGGCAAACCCAGCTTCTCAAAATTCGGAATCTCGGCGGCAATAGTGCGGATGACCATGCCAACACTGCGCTGTTGCACAAACACGTTTACGCGAAAACGTGACAGCCCTGCAATCGAGATGGCGAAGTTGCATTCCATATCTTTGGCGAATTCCGCGCGCTGTTCCTCATTCATTAACGAATGGGCTAGCACTTTGGTGACGTCACCGGTCAATTTCTGCGCCGCCAGTGGCTGCATGTTGCCGTGTGCCTTCATGCTGGGCGGAAAATCGTTCGAGATGAACAAATCCGAGCCACCCTGCTGGCTCATTGCCGCGAGCAGCTTGTGCATGTAGGCGCGTGCCTGTTCTTCGCTTAACGCTGATGACATAAAGTTCCTTGTATTGGTGCCGCGCTACCAGCGACTTGTTTCGATGGCGCGCACGCGGGTAAGTGACTGCCTCAATTCTGTCAGTTTCGTCGAGAAAAGCCACCCCGCGTTTGGGTGTCCGCGTTTAGTTGCCCGCGCTTGGGTGCCCGCCGCTAGCGGCCTCGACGTTTCACCCACTCATTCACCCGCATTTCGAGTACATCCAGCGGAATCGCGCCGCTTTCGAGCAGCATGTCGTGAAACGCACGGATATCGAACTTTGCCCCCAGCGTTTTTTCGGCACGCGCGCGCAAGTCGAGTATCCGTAGTTGACCGATTTTGTAAGCCAGCGCTTGTCCTGGCCAACCGATGTAGCGGTCAATCTCATTGATGATGTCGGCTTCGGTCTTCGCCGCATTGTCCTTGAAGTAATCGATGGCCTGCTGGCGCGACCACTTCTTCACGTGAATGCCGGTATCCACTACCAACCGCACGGCGCGCCACATATCGTAGGTCAGCATGCCGAAGTGTGAGTACGGATTTTTGTACAGCCCAAGCTCAAAGCCGAGGCGTTCCGAGTACAGCGCCCAGCCCTCGATGTAGGCGGTATAGCCGGCGAAGCGACGGAACTTGGGCAATTCGCCCTGCTCCTGCGCCAGCGCAATTTGCAGGTGATGCCCAGGGATGGCCTCATGCGCGGTCAATACCTCAATCTCGTATTTCGGCCGCACTTCGGGGCGATAGAGATTCGCGTAGAAGTACCCGGCGCGTTTGCCGTCGATGGAGGGCCCGTTGTAATACGCGGTGGTGGTGTTGGGCGCGCTGGTCGCAGGGATGACCTTTACCCCGACCGGTGTTCGATAAAGTTTGCCGAACAACTTCGGCAACTCGGGCTCAATCATCTTGGTGGTATACACGTAGGCACGAAACAAGTCATCGGCATCGGTGAAGTAGAACTGCGGGTCAGTGCGAAGGAACTGAAAAAATTCTTGGCGTGTGCCCTTGAACTTGACCCGATCCATTATCGTTTGCATCTCAATGTGAATGCGCGCCACTTCCTTCAAGCCAATTTCATGGATTTCATCTGGCGTTAACGTGGTCGTGGTGTGTTCGAGTGCACGATTGTTGTAGTAGGCCAAGCCGTCCGGCGTATCCCAAACGCCAACTGACTCGCGACACTTCGGCAAATACTCATCGCGAAAAAATACCGTGAAGCGCTGGTACGCGGGAATTACCTGTTTACCGATAACTTCCCGCGCAGACGCTGTGAGACGCTCCGCGTCGGCCTTCGGGATTGTTTCCGGAATACGGCTAAAGCGCGACATAAACGGGCTCGACTCGACGCCCAAACTAGGACTCGCCTGCGATTCCAGAATTGGCAACGCGCGCTGCATCAAGCCGCGTGGCTGGGTGCGTCCCTCTTTTGCCGCCGTTCGCAACAGCTCTTCGTATTGCAGAAGGTACGCTGGCAAGGCACGTAACCGCTTTAGCCACGTGTCGTAATCGGCAACGGTGACAAAGGGCATGATCTCTGCCACTTCGTTAAGCGTCTGCGGACCTTCTCGCATCGTCATTTCGTATGACCACGGCTTAAACATCGCACGTGCAATGCGTGAATCAAGCTCGCGTTTGAACAAATCGTAATTGAGTTGCTCGTCTACCGGCAACCGGCCGCGTTTGATTCTGCTGAGCGTGGCAAGGGCAAGTTTGTCGCGGTCGAGATGGCTCGCGTAGGCGCCAGCCGTGACATCGGGCCAGCGATCATCAAAGCGTGTATCACCGTAATAGGTTGCCGCAAGTGGTGAAGCCGCGAGGTCACGTTGCCAAGTCGCCTCTAACAACGCCTTGAACAGGACCACTGGCGGGCCAGCCTTGCTGGCGGTTGGTAAGCTCCACGCGCTGCCACAAATCATCGCCACTGCCACAACACACGCTGCGCGCAAAATCGGCACCATTTCTCCCCCTTAGATAGGTAAAGCGAAACTTGCTGAAAGATTTCATTGCCTGAAGCGCAACGAGCGACAACACTCGACCTACTTGGGCGCTGCCGGCTCCGTTGGTGCTGGTACATCAGGCTCGGTGGAACCGTCCGGCGTTGTTCGCTTGGCGAGTTTTTCTTCCTTCTTTTTCTTCTTTTCTAACTCACGCTGACGTTTCTCAAATTGATAGTTCGGTTTTGCCATAAGTGTCCCTTAGTGTTTTGCCATGCGCCACAACTGCGGGCCGCACAACCGTGCTACGACCCAGCATTCTTACAACCAAGTACTGATTTTGTCACAGACCGCCCTGCTGCTGAGCAAATCAAAATGATTCGTTTGGTAGAAGACGGTCTGTTGGGCTTGGGGAAGCGATAACGCCAGTGCGCTGGCGAGCGGAACCAAGCCATCGCCGCGGCGACCGACGCCATCACCGGTCGGCGGTTTCTGGCTACTCGCAGCGACCACATAACACTTCACGTTGCGCGGCAGCGCCAGGTCGCTATCACGCGTCGAAAATTCGTTGGTGCGGCCGTGGCGCAAATCTTGAATGCCAGCGCTACGGGTGAGGCCGATTCTGGCGAATGGCGCGGTGTAGGGGCTCACGCCGAGCAGCAGGTCAAGCCCGTGACCGGCGCGTTCCAAAGGCGCGCCACGGTGAGGCGTACCCAGAAAAACGATCACCTTCAAGCGACGCAGCCAGGTGTGCTTTGTCGCCAACGCCACTTCACAGGCACGACGCGCGACCAACCCACCCATGCTGTGCCCGATGATGGTGATGTTATTGAGCGGCACTGGCCACGCGTGGATCAACCGTTCGAGTAGGTTGGCGAAGTCGCGACCATTCTCAGCGACGCGCCGGCCGGTGTTGTAGTGCAGGTATAACACCGTTGCGCCTTTTGTCTCTGCCAGCGCCTCGCCGTGGTCATGGCCGTCGCGCCGCCACTGCAGATCATTCATACACAAGCCATGCACCATGATAAAAAGCTTCGAGCCAGCGGCGGCGTGTTCCGTTTGCGCTAACAACATTGCGCGCAGACCATCACGTTCAAGCGGAATGGGTTTGCCGTCGACACGAAACGACATCTGAATGGCAAGCGGATTGTTGGTTTCGGCCAAATAGTCGCCGAACAATCCATTGGCGGCAGCCCGCGCGGCCTCAATTGCGCCCCTGCGCTCGGCGGATGCCGGGCCATCGGGCACCCGTTTGGCAAGCTGCGAAAACGCCGCGTCCAAGCCGTGGCCAACCAACGCGGTGACGCCGCGCACCCGTCGATAGACAAATCCGGTAATGCCCTGCGTTGGCCCAAGCATGCTTTCACCAGTCATCGGCGCTAGGCCCGAAATATTGCGGTGCATCGATTCGACAATATTGGTAATGCCCTGCACACCCGCGATCACCAACCGACTGCCGCCTTGCAGGTCGGTGAGGGTTTGCTGCGGGCGGTGCTTAGCTTGAGTATAGGAATTACGTGGCACAGAACCTTAGTGGTTGGGGATACTGCTAAAAATCTCTAAATCCGTTTTACACTTTTCAAACCACATGTAGGTCGCGCTGCAGTGCAGGTCACACAATCTGTGGCTTGCATGGCAACCGATCAACAGTTTCGCGCAAACGGTGGGTGTTTATCGATCCAACAATTAAATATGGCATAGGTGGTGGATGGTGGCGGATGGTGGCGTTCAAAATCCCCCACCGTCGCTGCGCTCGATTGCCCTCCCTGACAAGCTCGGGACCGGCTCTATGCAAATGGCGTCGTCAAAAATCCCTCACCATCGCTGCGCTCGGTTGCCCCCTTTACAAAGGGGGCGGTGAGACGTCGTGAGACGGCAAGCGGGGGATTTTGCAACGTTTGCCGAAGCAAAGGTGACAATTGAGACAGGCCTTTTCGCAAATGGTAGCCAACAAAATCCCCCACTTTCGCTACCCTGAACCGGGAGCGGGACGCAATCGTTAAAGCGCAGTCGCAACAAGCCAATACTTACGAACTGGCCGCATGATAGACGCGACAACTGGGTTGACACGCGCCGAAGGAGGGGAAATGCTTGGCGGAAGGCATCCGCCTTAGCATGGTAGATCCCTCTTTCTATAGGCTGAAGTGGCGATTGAAAACGGTCCTGTGTGGAATGGTAGATCCCTCTTTCTGAAGGTTGAAGTGCCGATCAAAAAGGTAAATCTTTGTTATGCTAAATCTCCCTCAAAAAGCATCCGGCTACTTCGCGGACCAGCTATCTTTTAATGTCACCGCGCGATTCCACACCGGCTTACCGGCAACCGAATCAACGCGGTCCGCCACAAAATAGCCGTGGCGTTCAAACTGAAAACGATCCTCCGCCTTTGCGGTGAGCAGCGACGACTCCAAATATGCCGTGATGACTTTTTTGGATTCAGGATTGAGGTCATCCAAAAAGTTGTCTGCGCTGTCACCGCGTCCTGGGTGCGGCACCTTGAACAGACGGTCAAACAGTCGAACCT
>JACMOJ010000365.1 GCA_014378085.1 Burkholderiales bacterium
AATCTTTCCATCAGGCTGCTTGACCAAGAATGCGGAGAACGGGCGCCCCTTCTTGCTGATAAATTTTTCGAGCAGCGGCGTCCTACCCTTCTTCAAGAGTTCGACCATTTCTTCACGCTCAATGACACGCTTGAGAATCGTTCGTCCGGAACGGAAGTCACACGTTTTAGCGGGGCCTGTCGCTTTTTGGCAGGTATACGAATTGGGTGTTTCGTAAACATTGGCGCTGCACTTCGGGCACGGCCCCAGCGGCACTTGTCCAGAAAAATCTATTTCTTCATCGTCTGCAGCCCCATCACCCCACGAAAATTCGATGGCGTTTTCCTTGTTCAGAATGAGGTTCGCCGAAAATGCTCGCCCTTGACGACTCCGGAATCCTTCAAGGGGGCCGATCTCGCGCGTTCGGATCAGCGCCTCCGCTTCGGCGGCCTCAAGTTGCCGGCCTGCGAGAATTTTCCAAAAGCCAAAATCGCATTTCATGCAAGAGAATTTCTTGTAGTTCTCGTGCAGTTCCCCGCCACACTTTGGACAAGGCACCGTCAGCGCACCAAAGTCTCCCGGGATCGTATCGTGTTCAAAGTTCTTTGCCTGACCGACGATATGTTCGGTCATGTCGGCAATTTCTTCCATGAACTTAGCGCGCGACATCGTGCCTTTTTGCATCAGCGCCAGCTTCTGCTCCCACTCCGCCGTTAGTTCCGGCGAATAGAGTTCGGGAATACCAAGCCCGTGTAACGCAATCATCAATGACGCGGCCTTCGCCGTCGGGACTAGTTCGCGAGCTTCTCGATATATATATTTTTCGTAGAGCAAGCCCTCAATGATGGCGGCGCGGGTTGCTGGCGTACCAAGCCCCTTTTCCTTCATCGCCGCACGCAACTCTTCATCGTCAATCGCCTTGCCGGCACCTTCCATTGCCGAAAGAAGTGTTGCCTCGTTGTAGCGCGGTGGCGGTTTGGTTGCGTTGGCTTTGACTTCAACGCCTTGCGTCTTGACTTTCTCATCCGCCTGCACCGCCGCTAGGTGTGATGACGCTTCATCGTCGTCAGCATCACGGCCGTATACCGCTAGCCAACCAGGATTGACCAACACCTTTCCTTCAGACTTGAATGCCTCACCTTCGACCCGGGTAATGCGGGTGGTCTGCATAAACTCTGCCGACGGATAGAACACCGCAAGGAATCGTTTGACCACAAAATCGTACAACTTCTGTTCGATCTCGTTAAGCGATTTTGGCTCTTGCAGAGTAGGAATAATGGCAAAGTGATCGGTGATTTTTGAGTTATCAAAAATCCGCTTATTTGGTTTTACCCAACCGCTATCGAGCACTTTCTTTGCGGGAATCTTGTACTCGCCGCCCTTCAGCATTTCAAGCGTTTGTTTAACCGTTGGCAGATAGTCTTCCGGGAGTGCGCGCGCATCAGTTCTTGGATACGTCAGTACCTTATGCTTTTCGTAGAGCGCCTGCGCAAGTCCGAGTGTTGTTTTTGCAGAGAAGCCAAACCTTGAATTTGCTTCGCGCTGCAATGACGTTAGGTCAAATAGTAGTGGTGAGGCTTGCGTCGTCGGCTTGGACTCTTCTTCAACAACACCCTGCTTACCCAGACACTTGGTGACCAATGCACGGGCGCGCTTCTCGTCCCAGAGTCGCTCTGCCTTTAAGTGTTCGTCATCTTCGGACTTCTTAAACTTTTCATCGAACCAGCGCGCGGGATAGTCGCCTCCACTGGCGGAGAAACTCGCGTGAACCTCCCAATAGTCACGTGACTTGAACGCTTTAATGCGCTCCTCTCGTTCAACCATGATTGCCAGCGTTGGCGTTTGCACACGGCCAACAGTGGTAAGTTGAAAGCCGCCTGATTTTGAGTTAAAGGCGGTCATGGCGCGCGTGCCGTTGATGCCGACCAACCAGTCCGATTCGGATCGGCAGACTGCGGCATCAGCAAGGCCTTGCATCGATTCGCCACTGGCCAACGAATTAAAGCCGTCGCGGATCGAAGACTGCGTCATCGATTGCAACCAAAGCCGCTTAATCGGATGTTTGGCTTTGGCGTACTGGTAAATGTAGCGGAAGATCAACTCGCCTTCACGTCCGGCATCGCAGGCGTTAATTAGCGCGCCGACATCCTTGCGCTTAAGGAGTTTAAGCAGAACTTTGAGTCGCGCCTCGGTTTTTTCAATGGGGCGTAGCGCGAAGTAAGAGGGAATGGCGGGGAGGTGGGCGAAGGTCCATTTGCCGCGCTTGACTTCTTCTTCCTCCGGCATCGCAATTTCAAGCAGATGGCCGACTGCAGAGGAGAGGACGTAATCGTCACTCTCAAAATATTCTGCGTGTTTGGTAAATCCGCCGAGCGCCTTTGCGATGTCGTTCGCAACGGAAGGTTTCTCGGCAATGATGAGACTCTTTGACATGCTTTGCGCTTTCATGGGTTTAGTTCACGCATCCGCGTTCGCCATCACAGCGACCGCGTGGGGCGCACATGATAGACGCGGAGTTCGCGCGGAAGCAAGTAATAAATTTTGTGCCTAGGCGAGGCGTTGGTAGCGACCACCGGCGAGCTGTGCGACTTGACCTGCTAGCTCAAGCTCGGTCAACTGTCCGACCAACTGGCTCGGTGGTAGGCATGTTCGTATGCACAGTTCATCAATAGAAACCGCATCGTAGCCAAGCGCGTTCAACACCGGATTCTCGATCTCAGGGTCATTGCAGGCCGCTGTCAACGACATCACCTGATTGGGCCGGAAATTGAGTTCATCAAAAATATCGTTTGCATCGTCTACCAACTTTGCCCCTTGCTTGATAAGTTGATGCGAGCCTTTCGACATGGGAGAGTGTATTGAACCCGGGATAGCAAAGACTTCTCGGCCTTGTTCGCCAGCCTGCCGCGCGGTGATAAGGGAACCCGAGGCAAGCGCCGCTTCGACCACCAACACGCCGCGGGCCAAGCCCGAGATGATGCGATTCCGACGCGGGAAGTTCGCCGCTAAAGCCGGCATTCCTAGCGAAAACTCTGAAATGATTAACCCTTGTTCCGATATTTGGTGGGCTAGCGCTTTGTTGCGCGCGGGGTAAACCAGATCGAGTCCCGTGCCAACCACTGCAATGGTAGAACTTTTTCCCGCGAGCCCGCCGCGATGTGCCGCGGCATCTATTCCTAGCGCCAGTCCGGAGACAATCGTTAGTCCTCCGTCCGACAACGTATGTGAAAAATTTTCTGCATTTTGAATGCCCGCAGGTGTTGCGTTTCGACTTCCTACGACCGCGATGGCGCTCGACTGTAAAAGTTCTCGACGCCCTTTGAGATAAAGCACGATAGGCGGGTTGGCAATCTGCAATAACGCCGGCGGGTAGTCTGCGTCAGCCAGTGTCAACAAATGATTATTGTTGCCACCGAGCCATTTGCACGTTGCGTCGAGGCGCTCCGGATCGGAACCAGCGCGAATAGCTTGCGCTCGTTTATGCCCTACTACCCGCGCAAGGGAAACCTCTTCTTGGGCAAACACATTACTCGGCGACGAGAACGCTTTGAGCAACGCGAGCGCGCCGTCGCCGCCGAGCGCTGGGATCAGGTCAAGGTTTATCCAGCCAGTCGGGTCTAGTCCGTGGTCGGGTAGCGGCATCTGAGGTGGCACCCGCGTTAGGGCGACTTGCGAGTTAGCAGAGCCACTCAACGCGTCGTCTATTTAATTCGTTTACCGCCGCCTCATGCGCAGCTGCCCGCTCTACCGGCAAATCATAAGCAAATCAGGGGCAAATCGTGAGCAACGTATGGATCAACGACTAGCGTGTCACGGTGTCTGGACCGTATCACCGATCTTAAGCGGGCGCTTGGAGGACATCACCAACGCGTATGAGACTCGATCAAACACACGGAACACCACTAACAAACCGTTTCGCTCCATCGGCAACGTCATTTCAGGTGGTACTCCATCCGGCCCGGTCCGCCATGCGGCTGGAAGCAAAGACTTTAGCGACCAGCCGTGGGTGCCTTCGTCAGAAGTATTGGTGCTCACCACTTGCCCCCCGGTTTGAACCGATAGTACATGGCCAACCTCCATCGATTCGCGCTTGCCCAGATTGAGCACAACCACTGAGTATTGTGCGGTCTCTGATACACCGCCCACGACCGAAATGACATTGCCTTTTACTTGCTTTTCTGGTGCCCTCGGGCTGTATTGCGGCAGCGCTGCATTTCCTGCAGGCATTAAACGGTCACCGCGATTGATTTCCTGATTTGACCTAATGATCTCGAGCGTCGTTGGGGTTGTCATGCCCTCGCCAAAACGATTAACTCTTGCGTCACCCAAAAACTGAGCCTCATAACCCAGCACTTCTTTGGTGGCGGGGTCTATCAGCGCTTTGCCAGGGCGATAAATCTGCCACTTGGTACCTTGATCTAGCTTCAACCCCACGGCATAGACCAAGTTCCCGGCCCCCACAACGACACGATCGTCTTCCGAAGCGACAATCCGCGGCGCACCATTTAATGCCCCCTCTTCGGCAACGAGCGGAGCGGTCAAAAATGGACCAATAACGCTCGCAGGAATTGACGGGATGGCTTGGTCGATGGCTTCGGATCGAATGCGCGGCGAAAGTTTCGAGGTGACATTTGAATCCGCCGAAACAATGGACAGCGTCGGTCGGCCATTCGCGTCGAAGGACAACTTAACCAGGTCGCCCGGGTAAATCAAGTGTGGATTTTTGATCTGGTCGCGGTTCATGTTCCAGATTTCAGGCCAGCGCCATGGCTCTTTCAAAAACTTACCCGAGATATCCCAAAGTGTGTCGCCTTTGACCACCGTGTATAGGGTCGGCGCGTCGCTGGACAATTGCAGCGGGTTGGCTTTTGCGGCCTTGCCTCGTTCGGCGGAGGAGGGCTTTGCCGTATCTTGCGCGTACGCGGTGACCATCGAGCCCGTCAGAACGACCGCAAAGCTGATGAGAAGGGTGCCCGGGATTTTATTCATTGCCGTGGTGTACCTCGCGCAATCTGTCGATGTCGCCGCACTTACGCATCGAGCGGCGCCGTAAAATCGTGTCTTTTACCCGTTGTCGCTAGCAACGACCTGCCGCTAGACACAAAACAACCAACTCGGGGTCAAAAAAGGGGGAACTCGCCTATTACCCAATCATTCGTGCCGATTTGCCTAATTTGGTGACTTCTTATAGACTATCGAGTCAGCAATACGACACGAACTTAAGGTTTCACTTTAAGATTCTGCACCTAATTTATTCAATTCGCAAGCAATTATGGCTACCCTAGACGTCCTGACTTACCCCGATCCACTGCTACAGCGCATCGCTGAGCCGGTTAAGCTTATCGACAATAAAATCAAGAAGTTAGTTGATGATATGGCGGAAACCATGTATGCCGCACCAGGCATCGGCCTGGCCGCGATACAGGTGGGGGAATTGAAGCGTCTGATGGTGATTGATATCACTGAAGAGAAGAATCAGCTGCGTGTGTTCATTAATCCGGAGATTATTCGCAAGGAAGGTACGGCCATAAACGAAGAGGGCTGCCTGTCTGTTCCCGGTTTTTATGACAAAGTCGAGCGCGCAGAAACAGTCATGGTGACCGCATTGGACCGCGAAGGCCAGCGTTTTACGATCAATGCCTCTGGACTGCTTGCGGTTTGTATTCAGCACGAAATTGACCACTTGGATGGACACGTGTTTGTTGAGTATCTTTCCCCGCTAAAGTCGAATCGCATCAAGAACAAGCTGATTAAGCGGCAACGTGAGATTGATCGGGAGGTCGAACTTTCGCAGCCACGACGTCGCGCATCCGCCGCGCGCGCCTGACACAACCTACCGCCGCTATGCTAGACGCCGACCTCAGGTCGGCGTTTTCGTTTTCGCGGTATGTGCCAGTTGCCGGTAAGCGTAGCCGAGCTTCAGGCACGAGCCCGCATAATCCTGTTTTGCTGGAAAAATTCAGTCCCCGATGAAAATCATCTTCGCAGGCACACCCCAGTTCGCCGCTACCGCGCTTGCCGCCATTTGTGCCGCCGGCCACGAGCTACTACTGGTACTCACGCAGCCGGATCGACCAGCCGGGCGCGGCATGAAGCTGACTCCCACGCCAGTCGCCACATTGGCCGACACAAATCGTCTTCGCGTCGAAAAACTTAGCTCCCTAAAAACCCCGGCAGCTGAAGTGTTAATTCGACAGACCAATCCCGACATCATCGTGGTCGCTGCCTATGGCTTACTGTTGCCACAACCAATATTGGATATACCGCGCTACGGCTGCATCAATATTCACGGCTCGCTGCTGCCAAGGTGGCGTGGCGCGGCACCCGTGCAACGCGCTATTGAGGCCGGCGACACCCAAACCGGCATCGATATTATGCAAATGGAGGCGGGATTGGACACAGGCCCGATCCTGCTCGAAAGCATCCTCAACATTACGCCTGACGAAACGAGTGATACTCTGTTCACCAAGCTTGCGGCGCTGGGCGCTGAAAGCGTCGTTCAGGCGCTCGAACGCATCCCCGGTTTGCAACCAGTCCCACAGTCAACGATGGGTGCGACATATGCAAAGAAAATTGAGCGCGCCGAAGCTCGAATTGATTGGCAACAGTCGGCGACATCCATTGAGCGACGTATTCGTGCCTTTGATCCGTTCCCGGGCTGTGAGACAACACTTAGCGGCGAACGGCTAAAAATCTGGCACGCAACTGTTTGTGAAAGGTCAGCGGGGGTGACACCCGGCACTTTGTTCAATGTTGCACGCAACAGTTTCACAGTGGCGTGTGGCGGGCAAGCACTGGAAATTGATGTCGTTCAACGCGCAGGCGGGCGCCGACTCACGGCGGCCGAATTTATGCAGTCTTTTTCGATTTCAACCGGGCAGCAATGTATATGACAACCCCAAAGCAAAACAGCCGCCCCTTCTCCAAACCGAAACGCCAGGGCGCGTCAAGTGCCAGCGCAGCGCGCCCGCCGGTGCCGGCTGCACCGCCGTTGGTCGTTGAAACACGCGGCATGGTTGCAGTGCAGATGGCGACTGCTGAAATCGTTGGTCGCGTCCTCGGCGGGAAAAATCTGGATCGTGAACTTGCCGAATCACTCGCAAAAAAAACTGACCTGTCGTCGAACGAGCGCCAGGCAGTCCACTCCATCAGCTTCGACGTGTTACGCCATTACGGCCTATTAAACGCCCAGTTAGACGTACTGCTCACACAGCCATTGACCGATGCACCAGTACGATTTTTGCTGCTAGTCGCACTAGCGCAGCTCCAATTTTCCAAAGTTGCTGCACACATGGTGGTAGACAACGCCGTGAACGCTTGCGTGTCGATGGGCTTCGCCCGCGCAAAGGGGCTTGCCAACGCCATCTTGCGAAATTATTTGCGCGCCCCGGAAAAGTTTGAACGCACGCGCTTCAAAGATGCAGTCGCAACATTCGACCATCCCCGCTGGTGGATCAATCGTCTCGAAGCCGAGTACCCGACCTTCTTTCAGGACATCATGAATACCGCCCGCGCACGGCCACCGATGCATCTGCGGGTGAATGTGCGTCAAACCACTCCAGCGGCCTACATTGCGCTTCTTGCAGATCAAGGAATTTCCGCGCACTCCTTGGGTGCTGAGGCGATTGCGCTCGAGTCGCCAGTACCGGTTTCGTTACTCCCCAAGTTCAGCGAAGGCTGGGTTTCGGTTCAGGACTTGGGTGCGCAACAAGCTGCGCGGCTGCTCGCGGCGAAGGACGGCATGCGGGTACTAGACGCCTGCGCCGCGCCTGGCGGCAAGAGCGCGCATATTTTGGAACGAAACGAAGTGCAACTGACGGCCTTAGACAGTGACAAGATGAGGCTTAGGCGCGTGACCGACAACCTTGGTCGGCTCAAGCTTTCCGCGAACGTCAAACATGCCGACGCGGCGGTTCTCGATGCCTGGTGGGATAGGCAAGCCTACGACCGCATTCTTCTCGACGTTCCGTGTAGCGGCTCGGGTGTTACCCGTCGCCACCCCGACATCAAGTGGATACGACGCGAGACTGACATCAAACGGTTTGCAATTGCACAGGCCAGGTTACTCACGTCAATGTGGAGTTGCCTGCGAATTGGCGGCAGACTACTGTATGTGACCTGTTCGGTTTTCTACGAAGAAAATCAAGGCGTAATCGAGCAGTTTCTGCTCGACCAACCCACTGCACGTCAGTTATCGGTTTCCGCAGAACTCGCGGATGGGATAGGACACCGACTCGCCGGACAAACCGAGGCAACCGAATCTATCGCGCATGCCGTATTGCTGCCAGATGAACAACACGACGGCTTTTACTTTGCGCTGCTTGAGAAGGTTGCAGCTACTGCGGATGGCACCGCAACCGCTGCCTAGTCTCGCGGCACGCCGGCCGCTGCGGCTGCAAGCTCCGATTTTTGGATCGGCGCGTGGGCTGATGCCGCTGATTTGTGCGACTTTACTGTCGGTCTTTGTCTCCAATCCGATTGCCGCACAAGCAGACGGTGTAAAACTTAAGTCGGCGAAGCTGGAGCTGACCGACGACGGCTATCAGGTCAACGCGGATTTTGATTTACAACTCGCGACGTCCTTGCTTGAAACCGTTCGCAAGGGTGTTCCCCTGTACTTTACCGTTGACTTTGAGATCACTCGCAGCCGATGGTATTGGTTGGACGAGGTTGCGACGCGGACGTCGCGTGAACGCCGGGTGTCTTACGCGCCGCTAACCGAACAGTTCCGCCTCAATACTGCGGGTATTTCACAAAATCTGACCTCAGCGGAAGATGTACAGCGGGTGCTGTCACGCATTCGTTCATGGACAATTGCCGATCGCGGCAAATTCAAGCCTGGTGACAAATTTGAGGCGGCGATTCGATTTCGTCTTGATACCGCGCAGCTGCCAAAGCCGTTTCAACTGAACACATTCGGCTCTCGCGAGTGGAATTTATCCAGCGAATGGTCTCGCTGGACCGTGACCATCGGCAAAGACGGGAGCGTGATGCCATGATTCGCGCCATTGTGTTTAGTTGCGTCGCATTAGGTCTCGCGCTGATCGCCATGATGTTTCGTGCATCCAGCAATAACGCCGTGTTTGAACAAAACTACGCGTTGTTGTTTTGGCTCGGTTTGGCACTTACCGTCGGGCTACTTGGCCTCATTGCCAGCCAAGTCTATTCGTTAGTCAAAAAACTTCGGTCACGTGTCTTTGGTGCGAAGTTAGGCCTTCGATTGATGGCGGTGTTTGCCCTCATGGCGGTAATTCCCGGTGGCCTGGTGTATTCGATCTCGGTCCAATTTCTAAACCGCTCGATTGATTCGTGGTTTGACGTCCCGGTTGACCAGGCTTTTGAAAGCGCCTTGAACCTTGGGCGGGCGGCACTCGAGGTAAATGCCAATGACCTAGTGCGTCGCTCGCGTGATGCGGCACTACGCGCTGCAGACGGGGTGAGTGATGCGGGAGAAATTGCCAAACAGATTCGCACACAATATAACTTCGATGAAGTGCTGATCGCAGGCGAAGATACCAATGTGCGGGGCTGGGTTGGCGGGGACCAGAAAACACTCACCAATCGCGTACGCCTCATGCCGGAAAAACCTACCGCTAGCGAAGTTCGCGATGCCATCTCCAAAGGGCCGCAGAAATTCATCGAGACCTTAGGCGATCGTGCCATTTATTTCCGCGTCGTTATTTTGATTCCCGCAGCACCCTCCATTGCGGGCACGCAGGTGTTGCAGATCATGCAGTCTGCGCCCAGAAAGTTGGTCAGCGACGCGCAGAGTGTCGAGTCCGGCGTTCGTGATTATCAGCGCCTCCAGTTGTTGCGAGATGGCCTCAAGCGCGTTTTTGCGCTGACACTGACCTTGGCGATGGTGCTGACACTGTTCTCCGCCATTGCGCTTTCTTTTTTGCTTTCTGAGCGCCTTTCCGCGCCCTTGTCCGCGCTGGCAGAATCGACAAGGGCAATTGCGAGAGGCGATTTCACCAAGCTCAATCCTGTCAAGAGTCGGGATGAATTTGGGGTGTTAACGCAGTCATTTAACACCATGACAAGACAATTAAGCGAGGCATCCGGTGTGGTCGCGGCAAAACAGGTCGAGCTCGAAGCGGCAAACGTCTACCTAGAGTCGATCCTTGGAAACTTAACCTCGGGCGTTGTGACGCTTGATGATAAGTTAATTGCAAAATCAATTAATCGTATCGCGCGCGAGATGTTAGATATTTCCGCAGCGTTGACAGATGGCAAGCCGTTGCCAGAATGGGCGACCGCTCACCCGCAGCTTGCAGCGATGATTGCCCAGATTGCCGAGCTTTTGGTCACGGCACGGGAGAACACACGCGAAACCATGCGAGAGCGGCCATGGGAGCGGCAATTCACCATCGAAATGGCAGAAACGCCACTAGGTTCGCCCGCGTCAACCGTCCAAATGAAAGCGCTTAATGCGGGCGGCGCAGCGGGGAAACGCGTATTGCTGGTGCGTGGAATCAAATTACCCAAAGACATCGACGCCGGGTATGTATTGGTATTTGACGACATCACCGGCCTGATTCAAGCGCAACGCGACGCCGCCTGGGGGGAAGTCGCGCGACGGCTAGCGCATGAAATCAAAAACCCACTGACGCCGATTCAGCTATCAGCGGAACGGATGCAAATGAAGCTTGCCGACAAGCTACCAGAACCAGAACGTGAAATCTTGAATCGTGCGACTCATACCATCGTCGCCCAAGTTGCCGCGCTCAAGGGGATGGTCGACGATTTCAGCCTTTACTCCAGAGCATCACGGATGAAAGCGGAGCGACTCGATTTGAATGAGCTGGTGCTCGATGTATTGGCGCTATACCAATCCATGCCGGCTAAGCTCGAATCTGACCTGGCCCCGGCGTTACCGCAGGTATCAGCCGATCCGGCGCTGCTCCGCCAAGTCATACACAATCTCATGCAGAACGCGCAAGACGCGCTCGTGAATGCGGAAAACCCGACGGTCACCGTCGCAACCCGCCTGGTCATCAGCCCCGCTGGAAACAACCTCACGCTTTGCGTCGCAGACAACGGCTCGGGGATTCGCGCGGATGTCATGGCCCGTATCTTCGAGCCGTACGTCACAACGAAGGCGCGCGGCACCGGGCTCGGCCTCCCCATTGTGAAGAAAATCATCGATGAACACCGTGGCACTATTTTTGCTGAAAACATCGCGCCGCACGGCGCGATGATCACCATCACCCTGCCGGTCGCAAATTTGGCAGGCGAAGTCATCTAGACGCGCTAAACTGAACATCAGGAAACCCACCATGCCAGCCAACAATATTTTGGTCGTTGACGACGAAATCGGAATTCGGGAATTGTTATCCGAAATTCTGAAGGACGAAGGTTATTCCGTTCGTGTCGCCGAAAACGCAGCCGTCGCTCGAGCCGCTCGCCGCGAGGCGCGGCCGGATCTTGTCCTGCTCGATATCTGGATGCCAGACATGGACGGCATTTCACTTCTCAAGGAGTGGGCGCAGTCTGGTCAGCTCACAATGCCGGTGGTGATGATGTCTGGACACGGCACGATTGAGTCGGCCATTGAAGCGACCCGTATCGGTGCGTTTGACTTTCTGGAAAAGCCAATCAGCCTGCCGAAGTTGGTGGCAACCGTTGGCAAAGCGCTGGCCGGCGGACGCGTGCTGGCAAAACCCGGGCTATCGTTTGCACACTTGGGGCGCGCCAAGGTCATCACTGAATTACGTCAACGTCTCGATCAAGTAAGCCGCCTGCGCATGCCGCTGCTACTCACCGGGGAGAACGGTTGCGGCTTCGAGCTGATCGCCCGCATGGTGCACCTGCGCAACACGCCATGGTTCGCGCCCGCTGATCACGCGTGGTTAGCGCTAAATCCATTTGCGCCATTAGCCGAAGCACGCGATGGCGTTCTTTTTGTCGAAGATATTGAACGTCTGACAAGAAACGAACAGCGTGGGCTCTCGCAACTCATCACCAAGCTTGAAAAATTTAATGTGCGTTTGGTCGCCGCGACTTCGCACCCGTTAATTCCAATGATCGAAGCGGGTGAATTTGACTCCAATCTGCACGCGCAGCTGTCTGGTATTACTTTGCGAATTCCGTCAATTCGCGAACACGCGGAAGATATTCCCGATCTCGCCAACACGATGTTGTTGCAGATGGTGGAAGCTAACGAGTCGCCGTTGCGCTCCTTTAGTGTCGGCGCACTCAATGCATTACGCAATCTAGAGTGGCCGGGCAATTTGCCAGTGTTACAAAACGCTGTAAAGACGTTGGCCCTCACCAGCTTGTCTGCCGAAATCACCACCGATGACGTTGGACGCGTCGCGGTTGAACTCGGACTCAATATTGCGGCGGGTGATATGCCAATGGGCGGCATCCCGTTTGATCTACCGTTGCGCGAAGCGCGCGAGCGTTTTGAATACCAATACTTCTTGCACCACATTCGACACGAAGAAGGCAACATGTCACGCGTTGCCGACAAAGTTGGCCTAGAACGCACGCACCTTTATCGGAAATTGAAGCAGCTAGGTATTCGCCCGTCGGGCAAAACGGAGTAGTACCCAACCGCAGGGCGGACGAAGCATTCATCGGGACTGAGGCGCTGCTGGGACAACCTCTAAGTGCTGAGCTGCCCTATCCGCACCACCGTCAAGCCGGGCTTCACATGCACTAACGTCGGCATGATCAATACACAGTTGTCATACGGTGCCAGCACTGGATTGCCGCCATCATAGGCGATCAAATCGCCACGGCGCGCGATGATGTCCAAGCCCTGTGTCCCTTCACGAAATCGGTAGTCGGCGCTGTTGGCAATCAAGGCGTCGGTGACACGTACCACCTTGGGCGCAGGCAGTGGTGCCGGATCGATCTGCTGATCGGCAAGCGCTTGGTCTACACAATTCGTCGCCCGCAAAAACCGCCACGTACATTGCCAAGCAACATCCTCTGCCGCCGCTTCCCAATGTTGCCCGCACTCCACCAGCAAGGCATTTTTTGTCGATGATGCATCGCCAAACCCGCCGTAGTCACGCATACGCGTGCCATTGGCATGCCCTTTGTCGCTGACGATGAATTCTGGTAAGCCAACATCGCGGGCAAAAGCGATCCCCTTTCCCAACGCACCACAGATCATGACGGGTCCGTGCGGGTCATGCATCGAGTGAATGTCCAGCAGCAGATCAACATCGTCGATGACGGCACGCATCGCGCGGGCGCGCCGGAGCTCAACCGAGTCGCGCGGCCCATCAAGGGTCGCAGTTGTCCAGACGCGATTGAAATCTTCATCAACATACCGATTGCCGTGCGGATGCTGTGGATCCCAAGCGCGGTACGCCTCCACGTTGGCAAATGAAAGTGACAACTTGCCGCGCGTTGGCCGCACATTCATTTTGAACAAACGGTCAACGGCGATCGCGCCACAAATTTCGTTGCCGTGAGTAACCGCATTTACCATCACGTGCGGCCCGGCCACGCCCGAATCAAACGTGGTGATGTACTCCACACCGGTGTTGCCCGCCCGGTAGCCGGAGATGTCCGGCGGCGAAAGTTCGACGCGATACGGAGATTTGCCCGCTGTAACTTTAGTGGTCATGCTTGTGTCCGTCCCCATGCGTGTGCCCGTGATCGCCCTGTTTGTGATCGTGGCCCTTCTCGTGACCCTTCTCGTGGACTTTTTCATCGCCGTGGTCATGTCCGCAATCGTGATGATGTTGATGTCCGGGCATGTTGTCATGCGCGTAGGCGGCAATCTCTTCAATGAGGTGCGTGATGTCCTGCTGCAGCTTGCTGAAATTTTCGTTGGGCTCACGTGTTTCTTCATTCATATAGAGCCGTCGATTGATCTCAATTTGCAGGGAATGTTTGTTCGTCTCGGGGTCCGAATAGGCACGCACCAGCTCAACACCTTTGTAGGGGTCATTGATCTTTACGTTGTAGCCCATTTCCTTTAGAACAACCGAAACAAAAGTCGTGAACGCGGGCGAACAACTGGTGCCGTCACGGTCACCCAATACAAAATCGGCACGGGCAACCCCCGGGCCTTCCTCAGAGATGACCGATGATGTTGCCGGCATCGAATGGCAATTCACGTGCCATACCGCGCCGTAGTGCTTGTGCGCGGCATTGATCGCGTCCCGCACCGCCTTGTGATACGGCGCATAACACTTGGTGATGCGCGCCTGTACTTCGGCCACTGACAGTTTGCGGTCATAAATAGATTCACCGGTGTCGAGCTGTCGCCACACCAACCCAATACCTTTTTCGGTCTTTTTTGACACGTTAATCGGCCCCGGCCAGTTGCTATCCAGCAGCGCGGCATCGATATCTAACAGTGAACGATTCGCGTCGATATAGCTGCGGGGAAAATTCGCCGCGATCAACGTTGCGCCAAGGTCTGGCGCGGCACTGAACAGGACATCAACATGAGTGTCTTCCGCACGGCGTAACACGAGTGGGTCGACGATGTGGCTAAAATCCGCCGGATACCGCGTGCCGCTATGTGGAGAATCAAACACCACAGGCACATCATGGTCGTGCGTTGTGCGGGGAGTGGTGAGTACGTAAGCAACGGAGGGAAAATGCGGTTGAATCACAGTAGACATGTCAGTTACTCGATGGTGTGGAATGCAGATGGCAGGCGGCAAATCGTAGTGGTGCGATTTGTTTGAGTTGGGGACGTTCGGTCTGGCAGCGGTTGCCGGGAACACTCGATGTATGGGGGCAACGCGGATGGAAATGACAACCTTGCGGCGGATTCAGCGGTGACGGAATTTCGCCTGTGACCGCAACAAAGTCTTTCTTTCGCACCTGTAAGGTCGGCACTTCTTTCAGCAATGCTTGGGTATATGGATGTTGCGGGGTGGCGAACAATTCCTCGGTTGGCCCCTCTTCAACCACGCGGCCAAGATACATCACCACAACGCGATCAGAGAGATGATTTACCACCCCAAGGTCGTGACTGATAAACAGATATGTCAGATCCAGCTCTTCTCGCAACTGAATAAACAAATTTAACACCTGCGCCTGAATGGAGACGTCGAGCGCCGCAACCGCTTCATCGCAAACCAGAAAGGTCGGTTTCACCGCAAGCGCCCGCGCAATGCCGATACGCGCCCGCTGCCCGCCTGAAAACTGATGCGGGAACCGATCAATCAACGCCGCGTCGAGCCCCACTTTGTTCATCATTGCCGACACGTAGTCGCGTTGCTCGGCTTTGGTAACCAACCCATGCACCAACGGTGCTTCACCAATAATTTTTTGGATACGAAAGCGGGGGTTCAGCGAGGCATACGGATCTTGGAAAATCATTTGCGTTTCAAGTTGCATGGCGCGCGCCTGGTCCGCGTTCATGTTTCCAACCAGCTCGCCGCGCCAGCGCTTGCTGCCTTCGCTCGGCTGATGCAACCCCACCACGACACGACCCAGCGTGGATTTGCCGCACCCCGACTCACCCACCAGACCGACCACCTCGCCTTTGCGGATGGAAAGATTGACACCATCCACCGCATGCACCGTCTCGGCGACGTTGTTTGCACCCAGTGCATTCGCCACGCGGCTAACCACGTCGAGCGGCTTCGAAAAACGTTTGGAGACCTGCTGCAACTCGAGTAACGGCGTCATGCAAAACCCCGGCTAAAAGAATTGTCAGGAATCAAAACACAAGCAAAGACGGGCCTCGGGAAATAGCAACGTACCGCATGCGTGCTAATCGACGCATCCACATCGGTGGTAGTCGACGCATCCACACCGGCGGTGGTCAATGCATCCTCACCGACGCTGTGGAGTACCGCAGCCGGCGCCGAAAGTAGCGGCATCTCGTCACACACCGTGGCTCGATAGTCGCAGCGTTCGCGAAACGCACAGCCCCGACCAATGGCCAGCAGCGAGGGCGTCATGCCGCGGATTTGCTTGAGCGGTTGACCACGCACGTTTGACGACGGTACAGAACTCAGCAAACCGTTTGTGTAAGGATGCTTGGGTCGATCTAGCACTTCCGCGACGCTGCCCGTCTCAACAATCTTGCCGGCATACATCACCGCAATATCGTCGGCGAGCCCCGCCACCACAGAAAGATCGTGCGTAATCCAAATGAGCGCCGTACCCGACTCCCGACAGAGCTTTTGCATTTCAAACAGGATCTGCCCCTGGATTGTCACATCAAGGGCGGTAGTCGGCTCATCCGCGATGATGAGGTCTGGTTTATTGAGCAGCGCAATGGCAATCGCCACCCGTTGGCGCATCCCGCCGGAGAACTGATGTGGGTATGCCTGCAATCGCTCATCCGGTGAGGGAATGCCCACACGCGCCAGCGCCTCGCGGCAGCGTTCAAGCGCGGATTGCCGGCTGACTTTTTGGTGCGCATCGATGGCCTCAATCATCTGCGTGTCGATTCGCAGCACAGGATTGAGCGTCATCATGGGGTCTTGAAAAATCATGGCAATTCGGTTGCCGCGCAGCGATCGCCACGCGGCGTCGTTGTAACCGGTGACGTCGACTCCATTCAAACGAATTCGGCCGTCGATGACCCGACCCGGCGCATCAATGAGACCCATCAATGAATAACCTGTCATCGACTTGCCCGAACCAGATTCGCCCACCAAGCCCAACACCTTGCCGCGCGAAATCGAGAACGAGACGCCGTCAACCGCTTTGACCACACCCGCTTTGGTAAAAAAATGCGTGTGCAGATTTTCGACTTCGAGGATGGCGCTCATTTCTTGAGCCTTGGGTTCAACACATCGCGCAGCTGATCGGCAACCAGGTTGATCGCCATAATGGTGATGAGCAACGCCAGCCCCGGATAAAACGAAATCCAGTACTTGCCACTCATCAGATACGTGAATCCATTGGAGATCAGCAAGCCGAGCGAAGGCTCTGTGACCGGCATACCAAGACCCAAAAAGGACAGCGTCGCCTCAAGCGAAATAGCGTGCGCCACCTGTACCGTCGCCACAACGATGAGCGGCGGCAGGCAATTCGGCAACATGTGACGGAACACAATGCGCGGTTTTGATAACGCCAGCACCGTCGCCGCCTCGACGTATTCCTTCTGACGTTCAACAAGCGCCGACGCACGAACGGTCCGTGCGTAATACGCCCACTGCACCGCCACCAACGCAATGATGACTTTGTCTACCCCTTGGCCAAACACCGCCAGCAAAATCAGCGCAATCAAGATCGATGGGAACGACAGCTGGATGTCGACCACTCGCATGATCAGCGTGTCTACCCATCCACCGAAGTACGCCGCCAGCATACCGAACACCAAGCCTAGCCCGAGCGCGAATAACGTCGACAGCACGCCAACGCTTAACGAGATGCGTAAACCGTAGAAGATTCCGGACAACATGTCGCGGCCCTGATCATCCGTGCCCAATAAATAGGTCTTGCCACCCATGGATTGTTCACCGGGCGCAAGTTTGCCTTCGAGCACATCGAGCTGTGCGAGGTCATACGGGTTTTGCGGCGCCAGCCACGGTGCTGCAATGGCAATCACCATCACGATGATCAACACCGCAAGCCCAAGCAGGGCCAGCCGGGACTCTGCAAACTCCCGCCAAAAACGACCAAATGGTGTTTGCACCGGTGGGGCGGGTTGCGGCAGGGGTGGTGGCGCTGGTTGCGCTGGTTGCAACTCAGCCATCAGTGTCCCCCGCCGCTGGATTGGCCCAGCCCCACGCGCGGATCGAGCATCGAGTAAACAAGATCGACAATGAAATTGATCGCGATGAAAAGGGTTACGATCACCATCAGATAAGCAACGATGACGGGACGGTCGAGTTGATTGATCGAATCAATCAAAAGCTTTCCGGTGCCCGGCCAAGCGAAGATCGACTCCGTGACAATCGCAAACGCAATCACCGAGCCAAACTCAAGGCCGATCACGGTGACAATTGGGATCATGATGTTCTTCAAAATGTGCACTCCAATCACACGATTCTGCGAGAGGCCTTTCGCGCGGGCAAACTTAACGTAGTCTTGCAGCACCGCCTCCCGCACCTGCGCGCGTGTCAGCCGGATCAACAGCGAAAGCTTGAATAGTGCGAGATTCAACGCCGGCAAAAATAAATGGGACAAGCCATCCAAGGATAAAAAACTCACCGGCACACCAAACAACAAGGTTGTCTCGCCACGACCGTTCGACGGCAGCCATCCCAGATGGACGGCAAACAACATGATCAGCAACAGCCCCACCCAAAATGTCGGCAGCGAAAAACCAACGATGGAGAATGCCATGATGCTGCGACCGACCAAGCTATCGGGCCGAAGGCCGGCCACCAGCCCAAGCGGGATACCCACCCCAACCGATATCAACATGGCAAACAGCGCCAATTCAATGGTCGCCGGCATCTTCGACAAAATCAATTCCAGCGCGGGCACGCCGAACACAAACGAACGCCCCAGATCACCACTCGCGGCACCTTTGAGAAATGTCCAATATTGCTCGTAAAGCGGTCGGTCGAGCCCTAGTGCAGCAGTCGCCCGCACGCGCTCGACTTCATCCGCCTGCGGATTGACCAACAAATC
>JACMOJ010000366.1 GCA_014378085.1 Burkholderiales bacterium
ACCCCACCCTTACCAGACGCCACCGCAATGATGTTCTTGATATTTGGGTTGAGCTTTACCCCGCGCTGCGCACTATGCGACACGATGCGCGAATAGACGTTCGCCGCAACGTGTTCGACACCTGCAATCTTCATCAGCCGGTCTACAACCTGCTTGCGGATAGCTTCAGTCAAACTTTTGCAGGGATACCCGAGCGCAATGTCGAGCGTAATCTTGCTAGCGTCAATAACAATGTTTTTGGCGGCCTTGCTTTCGACATAGTTTTGATCGGTTACCGGGTCGATTAATTCGCGCAGTGCATTAAGAATTTGTTCGTTGGTGATACTCATATGTTTTCCTTGAAATCGTCACCCTATTTTATCGGCATTGACGCGCGCACAGTCGATGTATTTGGTATCTTTACACAAGTGGGCTTGATACAATCATGAGCCAAAAACGACTCACCGGCGGGCCGTCGTTGCACGCGCAGACTTTTGCGGCTTAGCGATGCTGGTCGGCATCGACGCGCACAAGGCTTGCCCACCGTCCGCACCTCCGTTTGCACCTCCGTTTGCACCTCCCCCCATACCTCCATCCCTCCGCGATCTGACTACCCCACGCACATGCAACGAAAACTGTTTGTCACCACCGCTCTCCCCTATGCCAACGGCGGGTTCCATATCGGCCACATGATGGAATACATCCAAGCGGATATTTGGGTAAGATTTCAGCGCATGCAGGGGCACCAAGTTCACTTTGTGTGTGCGGACGACACACACGGCGCGCCGATTATGTTGAACGCTGAAAAGCAGGGCATCACGCCTGAGGCACTGGTGGCAAAGGTCGCGGCCGAGCACATCGCGCAGTGGCCCCAATTTCACATTAGCTTTGATTTCTGGCATTCCACCCACTCGCCAGAAAATATTGAGCTTGCACAGTCGATTTACAAGAAGTTGAAGGCCAATAAACTCATCGTTTCGCGCGAGATCGAGCAGTTCTTTGACCCCGTCAAGCAAATGTTTCTGGCGGACCGCTTTATTAAGGGTGAGTGCCCAAAATGCAGTGCAAAAGACCAGAATGGCGACTCGTGCGAGGTGTGCGGAGCGGTCTATTCGCCGGCGGAGTTGAAGAAACCGTATTCCGCACTTACCGGTGCTACCCCCGTTTTGAAAAAATCAGAACACCTTTTCTTTAAATTATCCGACAAGCGCTGCTTCACGTTTTTACAGAAGTGGGTTGAAGAGACGCCGTTGCAATCAGAGGTAAAAAACAAGCTTGCTGAGTGGCTTGCGGTTGATCCAGAAACAGGCGTGAGAAATCTGAACGACTGGGACATCTCTCGAGATGCACCTTACTTCGGCATCGAAATTCCGGACGCGCCGGGCAAGTTCTTTTACGTTTGGCTCGACGCGCCGGTCGGTTATCTTGCCAGCCTGAAGGCCTACTTTGCCGCTGGCGGTGCAAAGGCCAACGGTGAACCGCGCAACTTCGACACTTTCCTGGCTGACGATAGCGTCGAGCAGTACCACTTCATTGGCAAAGACATCGTCTATTTTCACACCTTGTTCTGGCCGGCGATGTTGCACTTCGCCGGGCGCAAAGAACCGAACAATGTGTTTGTTCATGGATTCTTGCAGGTCACCGGCGAAAAACTTTCTAAGTCACGCGGGTTCGGCCCAACCCCAACAACGTATCTTGCCCTCCAGCTCAACACAGAGTGGTTACGTTATTACATCGCCGCCAAGTTAAATGACCGCGTAGAGGATTTGGACTTTAATCCGGATGACTTTCTCGCCCGTGTCAACGCCGACCTCATCGGCAAATACATCAACATCGCCAGTCGTGCTGCGGGCTTCCTACATAAGAAGTTTGATGGGCGACTGCGCAAGGTTGACGCCAAACATCCGGTGCTGGCGGCAATCGTCGGCGCCTCCGATGAGATTGCGGCACTCTACGATGGGCGCGAGTTCGGCAAAGCAGTACGGCGCATTATGGAACTTGCAGATGTCGTGAACGGTTTTGTTGACAGCGAAAAACCCTGGGAACTCGCGAAGAGTGATGCCAATAACGACGCACTGCACAAGTCATGTTCCATTGTCATCAACGCGTTTCATTTGCTAACGGCCTATCTTGCACCGATTCTGCCAAAGCTCGCGATTGACGCTGCTGCATTTCTCGACATAAAAGGTTATGATTGGTCTGACACAACTCGGCTACTCCCGGCCGATCACAGGATCAAACCGTACAAGCACTTGATGTCGCGCATCGACCCCAAACAAATCGACGCTCTGCTGGACGCGCCCAAAGATAGCGCCAGCGATGCCACACCGGCTGCGAGCAAATCGAATACTAAGTCTTCTCCGGCGCCAGCCAACGATGAGGCACTGCAGCCAACCGAGTTCGCACTGCAACCGGTGGAAGCACCAAAGCCAATTGTCATACAGCCAGTGGCAGAGACGATTTCAATTGATGACTTTGATCGTATCGATCTGCGTGTTGCGAAAATTCTGGATGCCGAATACGTCGCCGAAGCGGATAAGCTGCTGCGGCTGACGCTTGATCTAGGCATCGAGCAGCGTCAGGTGTTTGCCGGTATTCGTTCTGCTTACAATCCCAAACAACTCGTCGGCCGATTGACCGTGATGGTGGCAAATCTGGCACCGCGAAAAATGCGCTTTGGTGAATCGCAAGGCATGGTGTTGGCGGCAGGCGATGGAACGAGCATCTATTTGCTCGCCCCTGATTCCGGCGCGGTACCGGGAATGCGCATCAAATGACGACTGCTGGCGACGCGCCATTAACGTCGCCTCTGCTACCGCCGGCTCCCTCTACGACCGGTGTTTCACTGGCAAAACCCCAGTTTTCGACATCACGTGAGGCTCTCGATGCCGAAGTACGCCTCGACACATTTCGCGCTTCCGGCCCAGGTGGCCAGCACGTCAACAAAACTAACTCCGCAATTCGTCTAACCCATCTTCCTTCGGGTGTCGTGGTGATCGCGCAGGACTCGCCATCGCAGTTTCGCAATAAAGAAATCGCGTTTCTGCGCTTGATTGAGAAGTTGAAACGTCTCAACCATGTTCCGAAGAAGCGCCTCGCGACTAAACCAACCCGCGCCTCCAAGGAGCGGCGCATCGGCGCGAAGAAGACCCGTGCCGAGGTCAAGACAACCCGTAGTAAAAAGATCAAGGCAGACGAATGAACGTCATTTCTGTCCAGATGCTCATTACCGGGCGAGTGCAGGGCGTCGGCTTTCGCGAGTCTATGCGGCTAGTCGCGCAGGCGCTCGACGTAACCGGTTGGGTGCGAAACTTGGCCGACGCGAGTGTCGAGGCGGTGATACAGGGCGACGAAGCGGCCGTTGATCGTTTGGTGGGGTGGTGCCACAATGGCCCGCCGGGCGCAAACGTGCGCTTTGTCGACGCAAAACTAATTGAAACCAGTCAAATCTACATTGCATTTTCGAGACTTCCAGATGCCTAGCGTCGAATTAAGCCGCCCATCGTTGTGCACAACGCCGTGAATGCCGCTGCCACGGGATTTCCCTAGGCGACGGCGGCACCGAAATAGCGCAGAATTGAATTTCTCAACTTAACGTTTAAAAGTATTTTTTCACGGCCCGATGAAGTCGCATTCCATCCCTAAGACAATTAGCCGCATTCGCAAGATAGTTCTGCACGAGACGGGGCAAGATTTGTCGCGGCATGCGCTTCGTGAAATCGAAGCAGAATTAGTGGCGACCGACATTCATAAACCCGTCGAGGAGCATTCTGACTTCCAAGCGCGCGAGGTAACCATCCTGCTCGCAGACTTGCGCGGTTTTACCGCCATTGCAGCAGAGTTCCCGGCCGGAACCGTCATCCAAATGTTGAATCCCGTGCTGATTCGCATGAGCGAGATCATCGTCAAACACGGCGGAACCATCGACAAGTTTATGGGCGACGCCATTATGGTGTTGTTTGGCGCACTCACCAAACGCGATGACGACGTGGCGCGTGCGCTTGCATGCGCAGTTGAGATGCAAACCAAAATGCACCAGCTCAACGAAGCACACCGCGAGCAGAACCTTCCCGAGTTGTATCTGGGTATTGGCATCAACACAGGCGAAGTGCTCGCGGGTGTGCTCGGTTCCGAAGTGTATTCCGAATACACCGTGATTGGTGATGAGGTGAATCTGGCCTCGCGCATCGAAGCGTTTAGCCTGCGCGGTCAAGTATTGATCAGCGCGAGCACATATGATCGATGCCGTGACTTCGTCGAGGTTGCTGACCCCATGACGGTGCACGTGAAGGGAAAATCGCAAACCGTAAATGTGTACGAAGTCTTGTCGATCCCAACAAAAGGCCTGCGCGTGCCACGCCAAGAAATCCGCCGCAGTCACCGCGTCGAAGTACGCCTGCCGTTTACTTATCAGCTGATTCGGGGCGGCATTGTGGTGCCCGAGTTGCTGCGCGGTGTGATCCGTGACATCGGTTATCACGGCGTGCTCGTTGAGTTAGAGTCCCCGCAAATGCCAATGACGGAACTTAAGATCTCAGTCGAGCTCACTCATGTTTCCTACTTGGCCGAGAACATTTACGGCAAAGTTGTGAATCAGAAAGCGCGCGATGGGCAGATGTTAACGGGCGTCGAGTTCACCTCGGTGCCGGCGTCGGTCAACGCCAAAGTACAACTATTGGTGCAGCTGCTATTGTTCTCAGATTAGCAAAGTCGCCTGTTGGCGGGTATTTTCAGGCGCTTTTGCCGCAAGATGCCCGCCAATACTAGACTTCTATTCGGTTCGCCCAAACGTTTGTAGCGCAGTCGGCAAACACCAAACGCGGTCGGCGTTCCGCGAGAGTGTATGCACTGCTTGCACCGCAGAGAGTGCTATTGGAGCATAAACATGCGGAAACGTACCGCCACCGGAAAGATCCTCGCGCACGAGGGTCACGCCCAGCTGGGCATCATCGATTTCCAGCAGTCGCAGCGACACGGCGGACGCAAAGTACTTGTTTGCGGTACGCAAAATTTGCGCGTACTCAGAGCAGTGGATAAAACCCTCCGCCGCGAGGTCGGGGCTTGCGAAGTGGCCCTGCTGCTGCGCGCGCTGCCAATCCTCTGGGGTCGTGATTCTGTAAATCATGATCCAAATGCCCTTCGCTTAGCCATAATTTTGCCAGGCGAGCGCAACAGCGGGAACAGCGGGAACAGCGGGAACAGCGGGAACAGCGGCAACAGCGGCACTAGCGGCACTAGCGCTTCTTCGCACTGCCGCGTTTGGGCCGGGATGTTGAATCAGCTTTTGCCTTTGCGCCAGAAGATTTTTCGGTGTCGCCCGGCATCGTTTGTGTCATCCAATTAGTCGGATTAAATGCGGCGGCATATTTCGCCATTTCTTCTTGCGAAAACGCGTTACCGGCAGATTCACGCGCGGCACCCATCTGGCGGAGCGCATCACGTTGATACTGCATCGCCTTGATGGAGAGTTCAACCGCAGTCGCCTGACCGCTCAACCACATGTGAATCACTTCAAATTCACGAATCTTTTTTTCGAGTTCGTCTGGGTCCATCGCCGGAATGCCAGGTATGCCAAATCCAAATGCCGCCCCGGGATTAGCAGCGAACCCGGGCATGTTGGACCTACCAAAACCGGCACCAACGGGTGAGCCGCCCGTCATCGCACGCAATAACTCGAAGTAGTCAGGCAGCGGCGGGTTTGGTTTGGACGCATCCGCCATCTAGCGGTGGTGCTTTTTGATGAAGTCGCGAATCTTCGGGTAAATCGTTTCGCGGTACTTTCGACCCGAAAAGATTCCGTAGTGGCCAACGGCGGGTGCCGTCAAATGTTGCGCACGTGACGCGGCCAAGTTGCTGCATAAGGTGTGCGCTGCGGCGGTCTGTCCGCTGCCCGAAATGTCGTCTAGCTCACCTTCGATGGTGAACAACGCGGTATGACGGATCGTCTCAGGGCGTACCGTCTCACCGGCAACAACTAAGGTTCCTCGCGCCAGACTTTGCTCTTGAAAGACGCGCACGATCGTATCGAGGTAATACTCCGCCGGTAAATCCATTACCGCGTTGTACTCGTCGTAGAAGCGGCGGTGCGCCTCGGCGGATTCGCCGTCGCCGGCCACGAGGTGCTTGTAATACTCTTGATGCGATTCAAGATGGCGCTCAGGATTCATCGCCACAAAGCCGGTCAGCTGCAAAAATCCAGGGTAGACACGACGCATTGCGCCCGGGTACTTGACCGGCACACGCTGGATGACATTTTGCTCAAACCACGACAGCGGTCGACGCGTGGCAAAGTCGTTGACGGAGGTCGGATTCTTGCTCGTGTCGATCGGCCCGCCCATCATCGTCATCGAGGTCGGCAGTTTTTCGCCGCGTGCAGCCATCAGCGCAATGGCGGCCAACACCGGAACAGTGGGCTGACAAACTGAAACGACGTGCAGCTTGCCGCCGGAGCGTTTTTGCATAAAGCGAATCGAATCTTCGACATACGCAACATAGTCGTCGAAGTGAAAAGCGCCTTCTGCAAGCGAGACGTCGCGCGCATTCTTCCAGTCGGTGATCGTCACGTCGTGATCCGGCAGCATCGTGCGTACGGTATCGCGGAGCAGTGTCGCAAAATGTCCGGAGAGCGGTGCAAATACCAGCACCTGCGGTTCTGATTTGCGTTTAACGGTTTTACTGAAATTGCGAAGCTGGCAAAACGGCTTATCGAGCAGGACACTTTCGGTCACGTCAGCAGGTTTACCGTCAACCTGCACTTGGGTGATGGCAAACGGGGGGCGCTCATAGCGCCCCGTCAATCGCAACATCAAATCAAACCCGGCTGCCGTACGGTTTGATGTCGGCATATAGGAAAGCGGCGACATTGGGCTCTGCAACGCGTCAACACTTGCTTGTGCCCACCACCGCCACGGCTCCATCACAGAGCGCTGAAATTCGTGCATTTGATACAACATCGACTCTTCTCCTGAACACCCGCACCCGCCACCAACGAATCAGACCATTCTGCGCCGCCGACACGATATCGCCAGTCGGATAAACACGTAAAAACGGCTGCAATTGTGACGCTGTCACGATTCTACTGCGCTGCAACATAAAAAACACACGGTCTGCGAGTAACCACTTCTACTGCATATTCAACCTAGCAGCTGTATCCTTTGCCAAATACGGCCATTTTTCAGGGTTTTCATGATTTCCGTCCCCATCAAAACTGACTTTTATGCACCCATCGAGGCATACCAAACCGCCAGAATGGCGCTCGACAGCGTGCATACGATGCATTACGAACAATCTGGCAACCCGAATGGCGTGCCGGTGCTGTTCCTGCACGGCGGGCCGGGGGCTGGCGCCTCGGCGTCTCACCGCCAGTTCTTTGACCCGGCGTTCTACCGCATCGTCATCTTTGATCAGCGCGGCGCGGGTCGCTCAACCCCGCTCGGGGAGCTCGTCGACAACACCACTCCCCTGCTGATTAGCGATATCGAGCGCTTGCGCGAAAAACTGGGGATTACCCGTTGGGTAGTGTTTGGCGGTTCTTGGGGATCGACACTCGCCCTGGCCTATGCCGAATATCATCCCAACCGCGTGATGGCGCTGGTGCTGCGGGGAATTTTTCTCTGCCGTCAATCTGAAATTGATTGGTTTTTGTATGGCCTTCAAAATATTTTTCCCGAGGCATGGCGAAAATTTGCCGGTCACCTTCCCCCACACGAGCGCGGCAACATCTTGAAGGCCTATTACGCCTTGATAACCGACCCCGATCCGGCGATTCACATTCCCGCTGCGCGGGCTTGGAGTATCTACGAAGGCTCGTGTTCCAGTCTGATTCCCAACGAAATGATGGTGGCGAACTTTGGTTCGGATCGTGTCTCGCTAGGACTTGCGAGAATGGAATCGCATTACTTCATGAACAACATTTTTCTGCCTGATAACTTCCTACTTGAGACCATCGGTCGAATTCGCCACATCCCCACCACCATCGTCCAAGGCCGCTACGACGTCGTTTGCCCAATTGTGTCTGCAGATGATCTGGCGCGGGCATTTCCAGAGGCCGAGTACCACATCATCAACGACGCGGGACACTCGGCGTTCGAACCGGGGACGCGGGCAAAGTTGATCGAAACGATGGAGCGTTTGAAGTCGCGACTCGGTTAACTGGGGCTAGCCTAGGACTTCAACAGGCTCCCGACATCGTCAGCATAACCAGACAACTTGCGCTGTACGGCTTGTTTTTGTTTCGGTGTGGCGAGCTGCAGCAACTCGGCCGTAAGCCGCGTCGCGAGCTGTTGTTGCCTCTCCCATTTTGCGCGGTACTCCTCCGCGCGGCGCTGCTCCGGCGACAGCAGCAACACCCGCAGCTCGCTTGCCAACACGGCGGCATCGACTTTATTTTGTAGCAACGCCACGAAACCCGCCTGCCAGCGTTTACGGTCTGCCAAACGGAGCTCCTCCGAAAAGGGCATCTCTTCGACCCGCGCCCGCAAAACGGTCAGTTGTTCCGGGCTCAACCGGCCCAGCCAACCTTCGAACCGGTCGACATACCGCTCGACGCGTTTGCGTCGGCGTTCTTCCAGCGTGAGCTTCATTTCCTTGGCAAGCTTGGCGTTATCCGTCGCAAGCTTGCGTTCCAGAAACGCGATCTGTTGCGGCTCCAGTAATTGCAGAAAGCTAACCATGTCAGGCATCGCTTTCTCCGCGAGGCGCTCAGCGGCTAAACGGCCTTGTCCGTAGAACGCATCGATATTCTCAACCGCAACCGGCCGCGCGACTTGTTCGTGGGCGTCATTCAGTAACTTTCGATAGGTAGGCAGCTCGCTCGCCCGATGCCAGTCGATCAACCTTTCGATCCGCGGCTTCAGCCATGCGCGCTGCGGACCCGTTAAATCAAACCAATCATCAACCACATAGGCAACCGCAGTTGGCGCGTTGTTGTAGGCGAGATTCACCACGCCGCAGGCACTGAGTGCGGCAAGAAGCAAAATTCCAACGATAATACGAGCTGACTGCATGACACTATTTTACCGGGCTCGCGCCACCCGTGTGCGATTTCCCATCCGCCACGCCAAATAGGCCACGCCAAACAGGCCACGACAAACCGGGGCCGATAAAACGGCCCGACAAAACGCCCCGACAAATAGCCCCGACAAATAGCCTTAACAAACGCCCCAACAAATAGCCTTAACAAACGTCCCAACAAATAGCCATGCCGAAGTTTCTAAAAGCAGTACGTCTCGATGACTCTGACGCAGAACTTTATAAAACAAGTG
>JACMOJ010000367.1 GCA_014378085.1 Burkholderiales bacterium
TCATGCCAGGCATTTTAGCGGCCTCGTGTCTCTTTCAATGCATCATCGGTGAGTTGCTTCAATTGCTTAAAGCCAAACTCAACGAGTGGCCGACCGTTCACAAAAAAGCCCGGCGTTTTGGTGACATCGTGTGTGCGCGCATCCTCAACATCCTGCGCGATCAGCTTGGCGATTTCCGGTGCACGCATATCCGTGCGCACTTTCTCCAGATCGAGGCCAAGCCCTTCAAGATGCTTCCAGACGAGATCAACGTCGGCCGTATGGTGCGGTGTCCATGCCGCCTGCGCACCCAGGAGAGCTTCCAGCGCCGGCCAGAATTTACCTTGTTTGCGGGCGGCCTCCAGCACCGCGATTACCTGATCTGAGCCCCTGTGGAAGGGAGTGTAGCGGAGCACCAACCGAATGCGATCCGGGTTCGCCGCCATGATCTCTTTGACCATGGGATAAAACGCGCGGCAGGTCTCGCAGGCGGGATCGAAAAATTCGACGATGACCACAGGCGCGTCGATCCTGCCGAGACTGGGCGAGTGCATGCGGATCAGTGCAGCAGAATTCGTTGGCGTCACCGCTAGCACTTTGTTCTCCGCCCGGGTGCTGTAGTAGAGCGTCGCGAAGACGAACGCCATCAACAGCGCGACCACGACGGCAATGAAAACCGTTCTGTGTTTCATTTGGAACCTCGAAAATGGGCGATGAGCAAAAGCAGGACGATGCTCGAAAAAGCGGCGATCGACAATAGCGGAATGGTGACGAAGCCGAGCCACTGGATCACGGTTTCTTTACACGGCACACCTTGTGCGCAAGGTTTGAGCGATTCTGCGATAACGCCTGAAATGAGCAGCTGATGATAGACGGCGACGCACGCGCCAGGAATCGCCAGTGGCAATGCGTAGCGGATAACGTTGCGGTCACACGGAAACAAGCCAACCGGCAATATCAGCGCCATTGGAAACATGAAGATGCGCTGATACCAGCAGAGAACGCAGGTCGGCAGATTCACGACCTCACCCAGAAATAATGCGCCCAACGTCGCCACCGCAGCGACAAGCCAGGCCGTAAAGATGAGCCACCACGTTTTCATGGCGTGGTCAGCGAGAGCGGCAGGTAGTGTGGACATGTTTGTCGGGTTTCGATGGTGAAGCGCATTAGCATCACGAGCTACATTCCTGATGTTGATCGTTCGCCGTGAGGATTCTATTCGCAGAATGCGCGAAATACGTTCCTTTTTTTTGCGATTAGCCGTAACTATTTCGTTGTCCGCATCCGCAATAGAAAAAGGCCCCCAAATCGAAGGCCCTTTCCTTTACAGCTGAGGCTTGACTACTACATGCAACAGATCATTTTCCAGCAGCACTCCAGCGATTCGCAGCAGCTGGTCGATGCAAAAGCAGCAGCTGACAAAGACAACATCGACAGGGCGGCGCCAATTTTTACGAGTTTCGATTTCATTGTATTTCTCCAAAGTTAGAAAGTTAAATCTCAGTACGGGAAGACTCAAACAAAGCGTGGCGGTCGCCATATGTCTGGGATTGTTCCCTTCGGGATCATTTCGATCAGTTCAGTCGGCAATACTTCTGCGAGATACCGCAACGGCATTTTGAAGCTTACGCCAGCAGCGGGCAACGGCACGACGGTAGCGCTGGGCGCGACGTAGCAGAGCATCGTCACATCACAATCGGCCGTCATATAACAAAGCCGCGCCGCCTGTGCGGATGCAGTGCCTAAATGCAAGGTTGTCAGCCCGGCAACGAGTAGCATTATGAGGCGATGGAATTTGGATAATTGGCGCATGTTAGAGATGGACAACATCGAGTCATTACAGTTCCGCAACTGGGCCTGGAAATAACCTGTAAACGCCATGAAAGGCCCGCCAATGGACGAGTTTGCCATATCTCTTCAAATTTTACGGCACCACAAATCTCGCCGTCACCCCTGATTTGCCTGCAAGCGTCACCACCGAAACCACCTTGGTGCCAGACTTTACGTCGAACTTCCCTATGGCTTGCAGCTTATTTTCGCCTGCGGGAAGCAGCATTACCTCGCTCTTTTCCTTACCCGTGAGCAGCGTAACTTTAGCCGTGGCGCCTTTGCTGTCGACTTTCTTGCCGTGGTCTTCCACAAAGATGGCAATCGAATCCGACTTCGCCACCAGTTCATATTGCACTTCCTTCACCTCCTGCAATACGCCGCCGTACTTGGATTTGTGATGGTCCCCAACGACGTGCTTGCCGTCGGCGGCCATGGCGGGCAAGGCAAACAGCATTGTGGATAGCGTGGCAAGTGTCGTAATGCGATGTATCAGTTTCATTTCAGTCTCCTTGGTTGATCGTAAATAACGAAAACTTCAAAACGCTTCACTGCCCGAGTCTTCCACCAGCCGCTGTATAGGCGCTCGTCCGAACACCCACACCATCGCGGGCGTCAGGAATGTGTCGAGCAGGGTAGAGCTGATCAGCCCGGCGAAGATCACCACTGCCACCGGATGCAAGATCTCGGTGCCGGGCATTTCGGCTTCAAACAGCAAAGGCGCTAGCGCAAATGCCGCCACCAGTGCTGTCATCAGCACCGGCGTCAATCGCTCCAGCGAACCCCGGACGATCATCGGCTTCCCCCAGGCTTCGCCCTCAAAGGCGCAGAGGTTCACGTAATGGCTGACCTTGAGAATGCCGTTTCGGATGGCGATCCCGGCCAGTGTAATGAAGCCGACCAGCGCAGCAATTGAAAGCGGCTGGCCCGACAGCCGCAGGCCGATCACGCTGCCTACCAGTGCAAGCGGAATGTTGGCCATGATGATCAGGGCCAGCGTGCTCGAGCGGTAACGTGAATACAGCACCAGGAAAATCAACGCCAATGAACCCAGCGAGAGTGCGCCGATCAGTCGGCTCGATTCCTCCTGCGCTTGGAATTGTCCGCCGAGCGTGATGAAGTAGCCTTCTGGCAGCTTCGATTCCGCTACTGCCGCGCGAATATCGGCCACCACATCCGACAAAGCACGGCCCTGCGCATTTGCGGAGATCACAACGCGGCGACGGCCATCGTCGCGGCTGATCTGGTTGGGACCATCGGATTCTTCGATGGTCGCCAGGCGCGACAGCGGCACGCGACCGGTCGGTGTGTCAATAAAGATGTTGCGTAACCCTTCAACCGAACGCGCTTCCTCCGACAGGCGCAGCACCAGATTGAAACGCTTGTTGCCTTCGATGATCTGCGTCACGCGTTCGCCGTCGATCAGCATCTGCAATTCGCGCAGCAGTTTCGACGGTGCGAGGCCAACCTGTGCGGCGCGGTCGTAATCGACGCGCACCTTGATTTCGGGGGTCAGCACCTGCTTTTCAATTTCAAGATCGGTGAGTCCTTGAATCCCGGCCAGCTTCGTGCGCAGGGAGTCGGCTTGCCCCCGCAAGGTGTCCAGATCGTCACCAAAAATCTTAATCGCAATTTGCGAGCGCACACCCGAGAGCATGTGGTCGATGCGATGCGAAATCGGCTGTCCAATGCCGATTGCGGCGGGCAGGTTAGCGAGCCGAGCGCGAATATCGGCATAGATCTGGTCAAGTGTTCGGTCTGAGCGTTTCAGCCGCAGGTCGAGTTCCGATACGTGCACGCCCTCGGCATGCTCGTCGAGTTCGGCACGTCCGCTGCGGCGGCCGACCGCCTCCACTTCCGGCACACCCTGTAGCGCGATTTCCGCTTGTGTCGCTAACTTTGCCGTTTCGGCCAGCGTGGTTCCGGGATTGAGCCGCAGTCCGACCAGTGCCGAGCCCTCGTTGAAAGGTGGCAAAAATGTAGTGGCAAAGAAAGGCACCGTGGCAATTGCGAGCAGTGCCGCCACCGCACCCGCGGTAATCCACGCGCGCGGATGTGCCAGCACGCGTTCGAGCAGCGATTGATAGCCGCGCTTGAGGGCTGCTACCAGCCGTGTGTCACCATGGTCTAGATCTTTCATGTTCGGCAGCAGGTAATAGGCCATCACCGGCGTCAACGTCACTGACACCAACATGCTCGCAAGCAGCGAGACGATGTACGCGATGGCCAGCGGCTGCATCAATCGGCCTTCGATGCCGGGCAGGAAGAACAGTGGCATCAGCACCAGCACGATGATCAGCGTGGCATAAACGATGGCCGAGCGCACTTCCATCGTTGCCTTGGCAATGACCTCCAGCGGGTTCAGATGCGCGCCGTGCTCCTTGGCGTATTGTCGATCAGCCTTTAATCGACGCAGCACGTTCTCTACCCCGACCACGGCATCATCGACCAGTCCACCGATGGCAATCGTCAGCCCCCCCAGGGTCATGGTGTTGATTGAAAATCCAAAATACTTGAACACCAGCACGGTGATAAGTACCGAGACCGGTATCGCGGTTAAGGAAATCAGCGTGGTACGCACGTTCATCAGAAACAGGAACAGCACGACAGCGACCACCGCAGACGCCGCAAGCAGCTTGCCTTTCAGGGTGTCGATCGAGCTTTCGATAAAGCTTGCCTGGCGCATCGTCACCTGCGGCATCTGCAGCCCTGCGGGCAGCGATTTCTTAAGTTCCCCAAGCGCGGTTTCGATATCGCGTGTGAGCCGCACGGTATCGGCGTCAGGCTGTTTCTGGATGCCGAGTATCACGGCAGGCTTGCCGTTGAAGCCGGCGTCCCCGCGCTTGATCGCTGGCGCAAACCGCACTTCCGCGATTTGCTTTAATAGTATCGACTGCCCCTTGCGCGAATCAACCGGCAGGTTTTGCAAATCCTCCAGCCGCGAAGTGCGACCGATATTGCGGATCAGGTATTCCCGCGAATTGAGCTCAAGAAAGCCGCCACTGGTATTGGCCGAGAATCCGCGTAACACTTGTTCTATTTGTTCGAGCTTGATGCCGAGTTGCGCCATGCGTGCCGTATCCGGCTGCACCTGAAACTGCCGCACTTCGCCGCCGATGGGGATCACTTGCGCGATACCGGGGATGGTCAGCAGGCGCGGACGCAACACATAGTCGGCATATTCGCGCACCGCCATCGGCGTCACTTTGGTGGTATCAATGGGCAACGCCATCAGCATGATCTCGCCCATGATCGAGGTGATCGGGCCCATCGCTGCATGATCAACACCCGGCGGCAATTGCTCGCGCACCAGCGTCAGCCGCTCGCCGACCATCTGGCGCGCGCGATAGACATCGATACCCCAGTCAAACGTGACATAAACAAACGACAGTCCGACGCTGGAGATCGAGCGCACGCTCACCACACCCGGCATGCCGTTCATATTGGTTTCGATCGGATAGGTGATGAGCTGCTCCACCTCTTCCGGCGCCATCCCGCCTGCTTCAATCATCACCGTGACGGTGGGTTGATTGAGATCGGGAAATACATCGACCGGCATGCGCGAGAGCGTGAAGGCGCCATACACCATCATCACCACTGATAGCACCACCACGATGAGACGATTTTTAAGACTCGCTTGTACAAGAAAGTTGAACATGGCGACGCTGTCAGCGAACTTGATTGATCAGCGCCGCGCCCTGCGTGACCACGCGTGCGCCATCCGTCAAGCCGTCGAGTACCGCCACACGTGCACCATCGAGTGCCGCCCAGCGAATGGTCAACGGCTTGAAGCGTTCGGCGGCGGTGTGCACCCAGACGATGTCCTGATTAGATGGGTTTTTCACTACCGAGGCAGCGGACACGGCGTGGCCCTTCACCTTGCTGCGTGTGGCAACAAAGACCTTCACTGACTGGCCCACCGCCAGAGCCATCTGCGGAGCCTTGACATCGGCCTTAGCGTTCACGCGGAACAACACCGGGATGGCACCTTCCTTCAAGACCCGTCCCGCACCGACGAGCTCAAGGCCGATGGAGATTCCAGTGGATGGATTCATGGTCGCACCGGCGATGTTTGTCGGGAGCGTAGCGTCGTAAGCTTGCGCCTCGATTTGCAGGCGCGCAGGGTCGATCACCTCGAAAATCACCTCGCGTGCATCGACCACCTGGCCAGCGACTGCTTGGGTCGCGGCGATCAAACCCGATACAGGTGCGAGCAAAGCTTCGCGGGCAACGTATGCGCCCCCGCCGGGTGACAATCGCTGGGTTAGGCTCTGCACTTCAATGCGTGTCGCGTCGATGTCACGTTGCGGAACGCTGCCTTCGAGTTGTTCCAGCCGCGCCAGCTTCTTGCGTGCCAGCTCAAGGTTTACTTTCATTTCAGGCGTAGCGCTCTCGGACGCACGCACGTACGCCAGCACCTCACCTTTCTTTACCGCCTGACCCAGCGAGGGCAAACCACGCGGACCCGGTTCAATGCGACCCGCCTGCGTCGGCTGTACTTTGCCGCCGGCATTAGGGTCAGCGATGACGCGGCCGGAAAGCTCGACGGTCTGGGCGAGTTCGGCTATGGATACAACTGCGGTGCGAACCTGTAACTGCCGCTGCGCTTTCTTGGGCAGGAATACGCTGCCATCGGGTTGGCGTTTAGGGGCTTCCGAAGATATCGCCACCGCTGACTCGTTACCGTGATCGTGGCCGGGACCGGCCCATGCATTGGTGCACAACGCCAACAACGCCGCCAGCATTACTGCCATAAGGTGCGTGGGCTTAAACATAGCTGACCCTTCCCGAACGGCGGCGCACAAATAACGTAATAGCGACGCCGAAACCGACGACTAACGCGCCGATTGCGGCCCAACTCTTCCAATGTGTTGCCCCATCTTCGTGGGCGTGGGCAGTTTCTGCAGGTGGAATCATCAGATTGCCAGCGAGAATATCCACGTCTTCACCGGCAGTAACGGTAAGCGTGATCGGGTAATTTCCGGGTTTCTCAAACGGTTTGGCGGCAAAGCTGTAGTCACCATGCTCGGCATGAAACACACCCGCCAGTTTGGTGCTGCCACTTTCCAGGTCCACCTTGGCATTGAGCAAGGGCTCGTTGTTGTTGTAGCGATCGATGATGATTGAGAGTTCGCTGGTACCAAGCGTTCCGACTGCCTCGAACAATTCTGAGTGCGCTTCGAAGCGTGGAGAAGCCTTGCCGGTGTTTGTGGCTGGTGCGACGTCGCCGTGATCGTGGCCGGGTCCGGCTGCGACATTACCAGTGGCGAACAACGCGGCCACAAATAATGCATTTTTGCTGATTCTTGAAAGCAAATTCATGGGAGAAGTCCTGTTGCTTGATTGATTCTGGAAATGCTGAGGGAGCGATGCAAATTGGCGCGGGCAAGGGAGAGTTCGGCGTCGAAGCGGTCGGCTTCGGCGCGCAGACGCGCCTGCAAGTCGAGCTCGCCAAGCCGGTAGGCTTTGTCGAGCAGCATGTGGGTTTCACGCACGAGTGCTGCGCGCATTTGTGCAAATTCCACCTGCCGCGTTGCCTGTGATAGGTCTTCGATCGTCGATGCGATATCGCCCTCGATGCGCAACCGCATTTGCGGCACTCGGCTCTCGGCCTCGATGCGTTCTGCGCCGGCGAGGGACACGCGGGAACGATTGCGGGCGCCGGACGGCAACGGAACTGTGAGGCGCAGCACTACGCTGCCTCCGGCCGCTTCACCATACGCTAACCGTTCTCGAACGGCGCCAAACGCGATCTCAGGTGCATCCTGGCCTGTAGCGTTCGCCTCCTGTTGGCGAGCGCGGGCGACTTCGGCGTCGAGCAGGAGTTCACGTAGCTGCGGATGTTGTTCGATAGCAATGGAAGTCTTACCATCCCGCCGCGATTCGTCATCGACGGGCAACTGTGGAAGAGCCGTCAACGCCAGAAATGCGCGGGTAGATCGAAAAGCCTTCGCACGCGAATCGGCCTCCGCCGATTCCGCCAACTTCAGTGCAGCCTGGGCCTGATTCCAGTCGGTTCGCGCGATTTCACCGACCTTGAATCGGCGCTCAACATCTGCGCTCAACGCGCTGGCCTCAGCAACTTTACGCGTCGCGAGTGCAAGGTCGCTCGCGTCAAGGCGCGCTGACCAGTAGGCCTCGCGCACCTCACCTGCTACTCGCCATTTTTCGGCAGCCGCGTGCGCGTCGTAGCGTGTCGCTTCGCGTTCGGCAAGCACGCTACGCGCGGCTCGCACACCCGGCATCTGCAGCGATACGCCGATTTCGGCTTCCCATTCGTTTGCACCGGCATTCTGGTTCCAGCGGTCCGTCTTCTGGCTGATGGAAACGCGCGGCGCATCGGCTAACCATGAGGCAGCCAGCTCGCGTTTGGCAGCGGCTTCGTCGAGCCGTGCAGCACGCGACTGCGCAACAGGATGTTTCGCCCATGCGCTTTCAACGGCTTCTTTAAGTGTGGGTGCAGCGTAACCAATGCGGTTGGGCAAAATGGTCGCCAGCAAGACAGCGAACGTGATTCGCCATGAAAAATTGCATCGCATCGAACTCTCCGAAAATCAATGGAAGAATCCGGCGGGCACCACGCGGTGCCGAAACTACAGTTTCAGTTGGAACAGCAGGATGAACTGAGGACGATAGCCCGCCGGGTCAGGCGAGCGATGCGATGGGAGGGCGTTGCAGCGGGGAGGGTTGATATTGCGCCGTTGATAACAGCGGCGCGACTTCGGCGGGGAGAATTGAATCGGGCGTGCCCAATGCTAGCACCGCTGTTTGCAATTTTGCGCAGCCCAGATGACACGCGCCGCACTCGGTATCACCGGTCGCTTTCTTGGTGGTATCCAGATCGGGCGGCACTTGTTCACTCTCGTGGGCGTGATGCCCGTAGTGTTCCACTGTGACGTTTGCCTCGTTGGCGCAATAGACTGACGCCGCCGCAAACGAAAACTGCAGCGGCAGGACCAGCATCAGCAAAATGGCGA
>JACMOJ010000368.1 GCA_014378085.1 Burkholderiales bacterium
CCCAACGAGAGCGTCATGTCGTACCAGTGCAAGACACTAAAGCGAAGATCCCACTGGGTGCCAATACTTTGGTAGCGTTGACGACGTGCGGATTGGTTGGGGTTGGTCCGATTGATGTCAGTCCATAGAGCGGAAGCAAAGATCGACTACCGCAGCCAAGTGGGGTGAAAGCCCGGTGTGCCGATGGAGCCAAACGACATTGGTGGGAGATTGAGCTCGACCATCTGGCGGGCAAAGCTGTGGCCTTTAATTTCATTCAAGCCGAAGCCCGGCATTGCGTAAAAATCCCGATACCGTTTGACCGAGCCACCGTCGACGTAGTTGTTACCGAATCCACCGAAGAAAAAATTGGCCGCAGGTATCGCGCGATCGCCGCTGGAGACCCCGCCCACCGTGCGTGACCAAACGGATGAATTGGGGATTGGCAAGTCAAAGCCTAAATCAAATCCGCCCCGCAATTGTGGAATGGTGTTGCGCTTGATTCGCGTGACCCTGCCCACCGCTGTCCACCCGTAACCTTTTTCATCATCCACCGCGCCGATGGAGCGACGGTAGTCGGTAAAAAATAGCCCGGCTTCGGCGGTGGCAAGACGATTAAACGTGGTGGTCACGTTTTGCGCTTCGGGTAACGCGTCGATTTTGTCGAGGTAAGTTAAATCGTACTTCGCGGTGAGCCGACGCGGCTCGTCCCAAATCAGCAAATCGTCGTAGCCAAACCGCGCGGCGTTGCCCTTGCGACCGCGTTTGGTCGGGCCGAACATGTCATAGAAATCCGAACGGTTCCAAGACAGTGAGCCGCGCCATCCGAGGTATTCGCCGCTAATCTCCACGTGACCACGTTCGTTTTTGGGCAGCTTGTTGTCTGGCGTGTAAGCGGCCGTGACGCCAATTTTTGCGAAGCTCAGCGGGTCGGCAATATTGAACTGGTAACCGATGCCCTTGGCACTCTTGTAGCCTTGCAGCACCGGATAGGCATTGTCGAGTGCTAGGTGTTTAAACGGAATCCACTCGCCTTTGCGCACCACCAGTTTTTCGTCGTCAATCCGAATCGGCGGCGGCACCTGCCAAGTAGTAATCACCGGATGTTTTGCCACCAGCTCTGCGCCCAGAAACTTAATCGCGCTCACGTCCTCGATGGGTTTACCCTCGATGGTGGCGGGCACAAAACCTGCGGCGGTGTAGGAAAGCACCAACAGCCGCCCATCTTTAAGTGGCACCGGCCTGAAGAGACCGGACTCCGCATTAGAGACGGCTTCCACTTTGCCGGTGGCCACTTCATACCGAAAAATGTTGGACACACCGGTGTAGTAACTACTGCCGTACAAGTACTTGCTGTCGGCAGAAAACACAAAACTCTCCGGCACCGACTGACCGAATTTGAATTCGCTTAACGGGGTCATGTCGCCCTTGAGAACTTTCTCCATTTCCCAGACGCGCAAAAACTGGTCCCCATTCACTTCGCTGATCGAGGCCGAGAGCAGCTTGCCGTCGGCGGATACATCGAGATCGTATGGCACATGTTCATACGCAAACTCGTGCAGATTGAACCAATCGTTATAAGGCTTCGGGATACGTACCAATGTCGCCACGCCGCTTTGGTGCCGCACCCCAATCAACGCGCCGTCGGCGGTGTTAAACGCCAGCTCCCCAATGCGTGCATCTTCGAGCAGCATGCGCGACTTGCCGGTTTTGACATCCACCGCCATCAAATCACGTAAGGCCAAATTGTCGTTGGTATAAAACGCCGTGCCGCTGCTGGCGTCATACGCAAACGACGCGACGCGATACAACATCGCCCGTTTAATATCTACCAGACGCTTGATGCTGCCATCGCGCGTGCTTAAGGCACCGACGTGTTCGACCACGCCCGGGTAACGAAACGCCGCAAGAATATTGCCGCTGCTTTCGTCGTAGAACATCCGCGAGATCGAGCCGACTGCACCGGCGGATAACCTTTGCTCGGGCGTGATGGGATTTTTGCGGACCTCGGCAAGATTTTGCTGCTGATATTTTTGCTCAAAAGCGATCCACGCCTGCCATGCATCGTCGAGCGGTAGGCCGAACACTTTCTCAAATTGGTCCGCGTAGTACCGCGCGCTGTCTTCATCGCGCCGAATCCAGGCAATGACTTTCTCCGGCGAGTAGGCATAAGCCAGCCAGGTAAAAAAACGGGTGCCATACAGATACGCATTTGCGCCGATCTGGAAATCGACACGCACCGCCTTAGCGACAAGTTCGAGCGGATCAGGGAACGGTTGTTTGTCGCGCACCATGGCGCGAAACACCATTTCGTCGTAGCCGCCCTGTGCGCGGCCAACACCGCCGCCCATCCAAGTTTCCATAAATGCCGCCCCACCCTCGATGTACCAGCGCGGGCCGACAAAACGCGGTGCAGTCAAATAGTTGTAAAGGAGTGATTCAGGATTCTGCGAGCGCGGAAAAATCTTGCCGCGAAAAAATCCACGCCAAAAACGGTCTTGCGAAGACGACACGTCGCCTTGTGTCACGTGCACAAGTTCATGATTCATCAACGAGAACATCCGTTCGCTCGCCGGAAACGTCTCAAAGGCTTTGGATTGCGGACTGACGTCAAACACCAACCGATTATTGGGCGCGACGCCTGCCGAGGCGTTACCGTAATCGGCCAGGTCTGTCAGCAACACGGTCGTCGGACCTGATGGGACCCAGCCGAAACGATTTTGCTGCGCTTGCAGCGAATTGGTAAATGTCCGAATCGAATGCGCCCGCAAATAGTCGAGCGGGTCAAAGTAGACAAGACGCATATCTTTGGTCTCGACGTAGGACATGCCAAGACGCATTTGCGCAAACGATGTCGCCGGGAGCAACACCAAAAGAAAACATAGAACGGTATATCGCACGCCACTCCTTTTAGTGATTTCAACTGTCACCACGGCCATTTTTTGTGCGCTGCTTGTGCGCTGCTTATGTGCTGCTAGCGTTGCCCTTGAATTTACCTGTTTTTTGGCGATAAGCGAAATGGCGGCGTGTGTCGAAAAAAAACGCCAGCGTCTCCGCTGGCGTCGTTTAGTGCATGCCGCCCTACACAAAGGCGTGCGGGAGGACGGCTACGTTATTGTGAACGTGATTGCGCGGCAGTACCGGCGGCGTTGCCTGCCGCGTTTCCGGCAGCTGCACCAGCAGCTTTACCTGCTGCAGCACCGGCAGCTTTACCTGCCGCTGCACCTGCCGCGTTTCCAGCCGCATTCCCAGCCGCACGAGCGGCAGCATCGCCAGCGGAGCTTTCGATCGCGGATTTTGCCGAACCCGAA
>JACMOJ010000369.1 GCA_014378085.1 Burkholderiales bacterium
CTGCGGCAGGCAGCAATTGCAAGATGCAGCATCCGCTTGACCGCCGGGTCGCGTTCATCGAAGGCCTCCATGACTAGCCCCGAGTCGCGATCAAGCGTCAGCGTAAGTTGTGTCATATCGTTGGAACCAATCGAGAAGCCATCAAAACGCTCAAGAAATTCATCGGCGAGAATTGCGTTTGATGGAATCTCACACATCATCACAATCTTCAGCCCGTTTTTGCCGCGCTCAAGACCGAAGTCTTTCATGATCGCCAGCACCGCATCAGCCTCACCCAAGGTACGCACGAACGGCACCATCAGCTCAACGTTGATGAGCCCCATGGTGTCACGCACAAACTTCATCGCCTCACACTCAAGCTTAAAACACTCGCGAAACGAGTTGGCAATATAGCGAGATGCGCCACGGAAGCCGAGCATCGGATTTTCTTCGGTCGGCTCGTAACGCGACCCGCCGATCAAATTGCGATATTCGTTCGACTTAAAATCCGACAATCGCACGATGACTTTCTTCGGCCAGAACGCGGCCGCAATCGTCGACACGCCCTCTGCCAGCTTTTTGATGTAAAACTCTTTCGGCGACGCGTAGCCGCGTGAGGCGTGTGCCACCTGTGCGCGTAAATCATCGGGCAGCCTCGCGTAATCAAGACACGCTTTTGGATGAATACCGATGGTGTTCGAAATAATGAACTCCAGCCGCGCCAGCCCCACGCCATCATTGGGCAACTGGGCAAAATCAAACGCGAGTTGCGGGTTGCCCACATTCATCGCGATTTTGACCGGGATCGCTGGCATGTTATCGAGTGCGACCGTCACCACCTCAAAGGGCACCTTACCCTGATAAACAAAACCGGTATCACCCTCGCAGCAGCTGGCGGTGAGTTCCTCACCATCTTTCACAACGTCGGTTGCATCTTCACAGCCGACAATCGCCGGCACACCAAGCTCACGCGCGATGATGGCAGCGTGGCAAGTGCGCCCGCCACGATTGGTAATGATGGCGGATGCCTTTTTCATCACCGGCTCCCAGTTCGGGTCAGTCATATCGGTGACGATGACGTCGCCCGGCTGAAACTTGTGAATTTCATCCACGCTCGAAATCACCCGTGCCGGGCCGGTGCCGACCTTGCCGCCAATGGCGCGACCTTCCGCCAATTTCTTGCCGGTCCCATTTAACTTGTAACGTGTCAACGAGCCGGTCTTGAGCTCTTGCGATTTCACCGTCTCGGGGCGGGCTTGCAGAATGAACAATCGGCTATCACCGCCGTCGCTACTTTTTTCTTTCGCCCATTCAATATCCATCGGACGGCCATAGTGTTTTTCGATTGCCACCGCGTACTTCGCGAGCTCCTCAACATCTGCGTCACTCAATGAAAACGCATTGCGTTCTGCCACATCCACCGGCTTGGTTTCCACCGATCGGCCCGCCGATTGCGCTTGTGCAAACACCATCTTTTGCGCCTTGGTGCCCAACGTGCGGCGCAATATTGCCGGTGCCCCATTACCAAGACACAATTTGCTAACATAAAATTCGTCAGGGTTGACTGCACCCTGCACCACCATTTCGCCTAGGCCATAACTCGACGTAATAAAAACAACGTCGCGAAATCCGGACTCGGTATCCAAGGTAAATAGAACCCCTGCAGCACCAGTGTCGGATCGCACCATGCGCTGGATGCCCGCGCTCAGTGCGACGTCAGCATGCGCAAAACCTTTATGCACGCGATACGAAATCGCCCGGTCGTTATACAGCGAGGCAAACACGTGTTTGATCGCGTACAGGACGTTCTCGATGCCTTTGATGTTGAGGTAAGTTTCTTGCTGGCCGGCATACGACGCGTCCGGCAAGTCTTCTGCAGTCGCAGACGAGCGCACCGCGAACGATGCGTCCGGGTCGTCCTTGGTCAGGTCGGCATATGCAGCGCGAATCTGTGTTTCAAGCGCCGCATGTAACGGCGCGCTGACCAGCCATTCGCGAACCATCGCACCGGTCTTGGTCAGCTGATCAAGATTATCCGTATCGAGATTTACCAGCGCGGTGTTAATTTTTTCGGTCAAGCCGTTATGGGTCAGAAACTGTCGGAACGCCTCTGCGGTGGTGGCGAATCCGCCTGGCACACGGACCCCGGCCGCCGAAAGCTGGCTGATCAATTCGCCTAGGGAGGAATTTTTACCGCCCACAGACGCCACATCGTGCATTCGGCATTGGGAAAGTGGGAGGACCAGCGACGCTGACGACATAGCGGACTCTTTCTGGAAATGTTGCGGTGCAAAAGACGTAAAATTATAGCGGACGCCAGTACACAGGGCGCGATATGCATCTCCCATCCACAAATCTCCACCGAGGGCCGCCCGTGCCGCATAAACGTAGCGTTTTTTTTGTTTCCGACCGCACCGGCATTACGGTCGAAATGCTCGGCAACTCGTTGCTCACACAGTTTGAGGAAGTCGCGTTCAAGCGCGTCACGCTGCCCTTCATCGACAACATCGAAAAGGTGCACGAAGTCATCAACCAGATCGAAGCCATGCACCGCGAATCGGGAAAGCGGCCACTGGTATTTACGTCCTTGACCGAAGACACACTCCGCGTGGCGCTGGGTCAGGCTAACGCGATGGTGCTAGACGTATTTGACCGATTCATTGTTCCGCTCGAAGAAGAGCTCGGCGTGAAATCGTCACACGCCATTGGCCGCAGCCACTCCGCGGGCAACTTTAAGGACTACAACCAGCGTATCGAAGCCGTGAATTACACACTGGCGCACGATGACGGCATCACCAATCGGAATTTGGAAGAAGCCGATATTATTTTGATCGGCGTGTCGCGTTCGGGCAAAACGCCAACTTGTCTTTACATGGCGTTGCAGTTCGGCATCAAGGCCGCCAATTACCCACTCATCCCCGAGGACCTTGAAAAGCTCAAACTGCCGCCCTCGCTGATGCCGCAAAAAAGCAAGGTTTGGGGATTAACCATCATGCCGGATCGCCTCGCCCAGATACGCCAGGAGCGCAAACCTGACAGCAAATACGCCTCGATTGAAAACTGCCGCTGGGAGGTCTCCACCGCTGAGCGCCTGATGGAAAGCGTCGGCCTCACTTTCTTGAATTCGACCACCAAGTCGATTGAGGAACTCGCGACCACGATCTTGCACGAGGCACGACTCGATCGCCGCGTTTATTAGCAGCTCGCTAGCGGTCTCGTTCGCAGATGTTTCGTTCAAGCTCGTTCAAGCTCGTTCAGGCTCGTTCAAGCTCGTTCAAGCTCGTTCAGGCTCGTTCATGCTGCATTGCAGCACGGACAAGTGTTGGCAAATCGTCCCAACGCCGCACAAAAGCTGGCATTTGGCACAGATTGCGGGATAATTTTGCGGTCATTACGGCTTCGCTGTTTTTGCGTGCGCTCGTCATCGAAGTGATTGTCTAGTTTCGGTTGTTGCGCGCCGCCATGAGTTTTTTGCATTACGTTTTTCCTAATAATAGGTTTGACCATTTTTCGAGGAGCTATTCATGTCACGACGTTCATTTGTTCAGCGCGGATTTGTTAAACGCGGATTTGTTAAACGCATCATGCCGGCCGTGATTGCGGCGGCAATGGTCGCAGGTGCCCCTACTGCAAACGCGGTGCAATTCCAAGGCGTGTATGTGTTTGGCGATAGCCTGTCGGACGCGGGTTACTACCGACCATTTTTATTGAGCATCGGCGTACCTGCCGCGACCGCAGCGACCCTCGGCCGATTCACCACCAACCCAGGTCCGGTTTGGTCGGAGATCATCGCCCAGTACTACGGCGGTAATCCGAATCCCTCTAACGTCGCTGGCGGCGGCATCTTCGCCCAAGGCGGCGCGCGCTTGACGTTGTCTTCCGTCAATACCCCGGCTGGTAGCCCACAACGTCCGATCACCGCGCAAATTGCCGAACACCTTTCCGCCACTGGCGGCTCAGCAAACCCGAACGGTCTCTATGCAATTTGGGCAGGTGCTAACGATTTGCTGCAAGCGGGTGCGGCTGGTGTGGCCTCTGCCAATGACGTTGCCGCGCAATCCGCACGGCTACGTGCAGCAGGCGCGCGATATATCGCCGTGTTTGGCTTGCCAAACCTCGGCTTGACCCCTGGCGCGTTAGCGGGTGGTGCGGCAGGTGTGGCGTTGTCAACCCAAGCTTCTGCTGGCTTTAACATCACCCTGTTTAACGCTCTCGCCGCAACCAATCAACGTGTGATCCCGGTTGATGTGTTCTCGATGTTGAATGAAGTCGCGGCGAACGCCTCCGCGTATGGCTTCACCAATATCTCTGCTACCGCTTGCGGTCCGTTCCCACCGTTTGCCCCGGCAGGTAACAGCTCACAATTTTGTACTGCGGCCACTTTGGTACCAGGCGCGACGCCATCGAATTACCTGTTTGCCGACAATAATCACCCGACTTCCGCTGCCCACGTGATCGTCGCGGATTTGTTCAAGTCGTTGATCGATGGCCCTAACGCCTACTCGGTCATGGCCGAAGTGCCGTTGTCATCACGCGCTGCTCACGTTCGCACGCTGGATTCCGGCCTAATGCAAGGTGCGACGGCGGAAGTTGGCAAAGTGACCGCGTTTGCAGCATACGACGGTGGCAAAACCGATATCTCCACTTCTAACCTCAACCCACAAACCAACACCAAAAACCGTGCTGCTACGGTAGGCGTGACGATGCGGGTATCCGAGAGTGTCACAGTCGGTGTTGCCGCAGGCAAAAACAACAACGAAGCGCGGATGGGTGCCGTCGGCCAGTTCGATGTTGATGAAAACACCATTTCGTTTTTTGGTAGCGCCAAATCGGGTGGCCTGTACGCCAACGCCAGCTTCTCGATTGCTGTCCTGAAGTACAACAACATCCAGCGTTACGTCAAATTCGGCAACGTCATGCGCACCAACCGTGCATCGGCAACCGGTACCAACACATCGGGCAACCTCATGGTGGGTTACGACTTCGGCACGGGTGCCGCGACGTTTGGCCCGTTTGTAGGTTGGACCAGCCAGCAGGTCACCGTCGGCAACTTCCAGGAAAACGCTGGTGCCGCAACCGCGCTTTCGACCGACTTGAAGATCGACGGGCAATCACGCAACTCCAGCGTATTGAGTGGCGGCGTTCGTGCCAGCATCAAGATGGGCAGCTTCACGCCGTATGTGCGGGTTTCGTTTGATCGTGACGAAGCCAACAAAGAGCGTTTTGTGACCGCCTCGCCTGTTACTGTCACGCAGAACATCAAGTACGACATTCCAGCGTACCGCGCGGACGACAGCTGGGTTACTGGCGTGATCGGTGTACGTGGCAATATCACCCCGCAGGTCGGCTTTGGCTTGGCCTACACGGCGGTATCAAGCAAAACCGGCGTGAAACAAGACGGCGTCACCGCTAACGTCAGCTTCGCGTTCTAAATCGCCAGCTAACGTAGTTTCCAATCAGCCGCTGACGGAATCGCCAGCGGCTTTTTTTAAGTCTGCCGCGCCGAGCCATCTGGAATGGCTTGCGTCTGGCCGTGTGATTCATGCATCATCGCCTTATGAAACGTGTCTACACCGCGCTAAACCTCCCCGACGCACACCTACTGCGCGATTTGCTGCAACACGCCGGCATCGCCGCACATGTGTTTAATGAAAATGCCAACTCACTCATCGGGTTTGTACCGGTCACCGCTGGGCTACCGCAGGTATGGATTACACAAGTCCATCAAGAACAACACGCCAACGCCGTGATTGCCGACTACCAGACCCGCTCGCCGACGACCGTGACCAGACAGTGCGCCGCTTGCGCAGAATCGAGCCCGGGGGAATTCGACTCTTGCTGGAATTGTGGTGCGGTGTTTTCGGACACGACCCGATGACAGACAGTAGGCGTTTTCTCGCAACCGGCCTGAACGCGGGCGGGGCAAGATACGCAGTGCGGGGCGGGGGATTCACCATGATTGAGCTGATCTTGGTGGTGGCAATCATTGGCGTGCTGGCGGCGCTGGCCTACCCGAGGTTTGTCAATTTGTCTAAGGATGCGGAGGCGGCCGCTGCCGAGGCGACCATCGGCGCGCTGGCTTCAGCGCTAAATATTCATGCGGTCAAACAACTGGCCGCCGGTCAAACGATCGTGCCACACAACCCATTTGATGACTTGATGCGCCCTCCCGTCAACTACGCGGGAGCCTTCGGCGACGTCGACCTCAGCAACTGCCCGCCGGGCCGATGGGCATACCAGATTGGAAACGGCTCCAATGGCAACTGGGCGGTCGTCCTCTACCGGGCTAAGGCAACCCTCACCACCGCGTTTGCCTGGGGAGGCGCGCAATGGTTGATCTACGAGGTAAAGCCGTCCACGAACGCCGCAGGCCAGACGGTAGGATTGTCGCTGACGGAATATCCGCCGCTGCACAAATGGTAGCGAATGCGGGCGGCGTTGCGCCGCTTTCAGAAAATATGTAGGCGGTATTTTGATCAAACTATCAAAAGTAGAAAATCGACAAAACCGGCCAATAGCGGCCGGTGTCCGATGCCTGTCCAATTTGCTCCAATCGATACTGTCTGAGTCCTAAATACGTTTCCCTGACGACAAAAGTTTGACTTGGTTTTCACATTGAATGTCGCGACGATAACGAGTACGGATCGATCTCGATAAGGCTAATGAGGCAAACCAAGCAAAACATGGTGTCTCCCTGTCGCTGGCGCGGGAACTTGATTGGAAATCCGCACTGGTTTGGGTCGATGAACGGTTCGAATACGACGAGTTGAGAATGATTGCGCTAAGTATCAAAAGTGGTCAGCAATATTTGTTTTCAAGAACAGTTCACGCTGTGCCTTTTGCATGCACCCCTTTCGCATGTTGGTATGAATAAACGCGTAAACCGCTGAACGGCTGGGATAAAAGGCGCTGCACCTTTGCGGCGTCCAGCGACAAACGGATTTCCTTTTGGTTTGCTGCGTCGTTTTTGCCGTCAAAAAATACACAAACTCCAGCATTGGTGGGCTTTTCGAAGCTTTTTCTGCCCGTGATGTGCGCCAGTGCTTGTGTTTAACTTTTGAAATACGCTTTTGGATGCCTACAACCCAAATTCGACGCTGCCGTTCAAAAGCAATACCGCGTTATTTTTCAAAAACATTTCACGCTGACCATTCATCCACACATGAAGTGAACACGATCCGCTAAAGGTGACGTGAATCCCTCTTAACTCCGTCCACATCGAATAAAAAAGTGAGGCTCCATCATGCGTCCGTTTTCCGTCGTAGTTGCAATCGTTTCGACCACTGTGTTGATC
>JACMOJ010000370.1 GCA_014378085.1 Burkholderiales bacterium
ACTTGCGGATAAAAAATCTCTTCCTCAATTTGCGCATGAACGGTTAGGGCCTGACAGATATTTTTCGCTAGCCGGTGTTTTGCTACGGCAGCGGCATTGTCTTCCCACATGGCGTTGTGCTCTTGGAACATTTTTTTCACCGCGTTGTGATCGGCATCAAGCAAATCTGCGGCGTCTTCAAAAGCAATCGGTTTTTTCATGGAACTCCTCGGGGTAGCAATTTAGAACTTACGTATCACTTGCGGTGGCGGTGCTGGCTACGGCTCCCATCGAATCGCCTAACTTGCTCTGCGGCTGCCTCTGAGCTTCATCGATGCGGGTCTTGTCGTTGCTCGATTGGTCGTTTGGCTTCGCGGCCCGTTTCTTGTTGTCGCTCTGCCGACGGTCTTCGCCGTCGGCTTTTTGATTGTTTTTATTCAAACTATTCTGGTGGCTATTCATGTTTTTCCTTTAGAAATAACTTTTAAAAACTTCCATTGCTCGTGTTGCGAGGTTGATCAGTGTCGTCATCCGATTTAGGCTCGGTTCGCGTGCGGCAGCTGACGTAAGTAGTGCGTATTGCATCGGTGGTCGGTAGGATTGCGCAATCTATCTCTTATTGTGAATCCGCGCTGACTCTGCTGCCCACAGCAGACGTTTTAATGTGCTAACCAATTTTCATCGGCACATCATGGCAGTGCGAGATCGGGTCGTCAGTTCGCTGCCAAACACTGTCACTAACTAACTACGTTTGCGCAATTTCGGTCGTCGCCGTAAAGGGTAGACAATTGAGATCGCGCGCTGCGCGCCACATATTTCGTCGCAACGTTTTGCCGTCACCGTCCCGCCCATGGTGAGCGTCAGCGCTGAACCGCGTAGGATGAAGACGCTAAAATGGCTGGAGCCCGCTCATGTTTGGCTCGGCCGCAGGCTCACTTACGTAGCGCAATCTTTGCTGCCGATTTCTTCGGTGTTGGAACAGTTTTTGGCTTGGGAACCGAAGCCACTTTGCCGACGGTGTCGGTCCGCCGTTTCAGGCTCTGCGCTAACAACTGAGTCAAATCGATGATATTGGTGGCGCGTGCTTCTGTCGAACCCTCGTCAACTGACGTGACTAACTCGGTTTCCCCAGCCTTGATCTTACGGGCCACGAGTTTTTGCACCTTGTCGCTAAAACTTTCGGCGTATTCCGCCGGCTTCCACCTGCTGGTCATGTCGCCAATCAGTTGGGCCGCCATTTTCAATTCGCTAGGTTTCAGCTTTGTCGCCGTTGCTCCATCAGCCGGCAATTTGAGCTCGCTCAGCGGGCGAATTTCGCTCGCCCAGCGGATCGTGTTGAGGAGCAAAACTGGGCCTGTAGGAATTAGCGCTGCCAAATGTTCTTTGGTATGCATGACGACTCGCGCAATGCCAATGACGCCGGCCTCGCGCATTGACTCGCGAAGCAGCGCGTACGCTTTATCGCTTCCTTTACCCGCGGGCTCAAGATAGTAGGGTCTTTCCAGCAGCGCAAAATCGATTTCTTCGGCGTTGACAAACGTTTCGATTTCGATGATTTGCGTTGCTTTCGGATAAGCAGCCTTGATTTGCTCGTCGCTGAGGATCACGTATTCACCGCCTTCCTGTTTGATACCCTTGACCACGTCTTCGCTAGCAATTTCCTTTCCCGTGCGCTTGTTAATGCGCTTGTATCCCACGGGATCCATCGAGCGCTTGTCCAACCAGTCAAAGTCGATGCCGTTATCTTGCGAAGCCGGATAAACCGCAATTGGCACGTTGACGAGGCCGAAGCTAATGGCCCCTTTCCAGATAATGCGTGGCATAGCTGACTCCTTCAGGATAAATGTCAATCGATTACGCAGGTTCGCGTGCCGGGGAGTTTTCTCATTGCAGCAGTGAGTCGATCGACGGATTTGTTATAGGCATCCCATGCACGATTGCCTTCGTCTAAGCGCGCGTGCGCAGTACGCACAGTCCAGTGGTCACCACCTTTGAGGGACGAGAGGTCCTCCCATGCCACTGGCACTGAAATGCCCAGCCTAGGCCGCGCGCGCGGACCATGCACACCCGGTGGTCGCGCCCATACCATTGCGCAAATAGTCGATGAATATCTTGCCAACGCGATTTTTTGGACCCCGCTTGGCCACAAACCGATTCGGAATTATTTGCGCAAGGTGGATCACCACGGCTTGCGAAAAGGCTTTTACGGTCTCCCAGTCGTGCACCGCGCGCAACGGCACGACGACATGAAGTCCCTTGCCACCACTGGTTTTGAGGAATGACGGCAGGCCAAGCTCTTGCAGAAATGCATGTACCAAGCTGGCCGCGTCCCGCACCTTGGCCCATGCAACACCTTCGCCAGGGTCAAGATCGAATATCATGCGGTCCGGCTTTTGTAGCGACTTCGCCCCATTGTTGAGCGTGTGAAATTCGATGAGGTTCCACTGTGCCGCTGAAAGAATGCCGTCCTTGCCTGAGACTTCAAGCAACGCCGGGTGCCCGGCGTAAAGTGCGGGATCGAGTTGGCGAACACCGGGCAGTTTTTTTGTGTCGGCGTGTTTCTGAAAAAACAATTGGCCGCTGATGAGTGCTCGGCCAATGCGCTGTCCGCTTCACAATTCACAATTTACAATCGCTGCGAAACGCTTGTCGGTCATGCAACAGCGCCGATATCGATGGTGCACTGCCCATTCACGACGTTTGACCGCTCAGCGAGGAATGCCTTAGGTTCCAGCAGTCATATCGTCGTGCCTGATCGTGCCGGACAGTAGTCGCGGACTTCTCCCTTTGGAAAAGAGCCTGTCCTGAGCCCGCCGAAGGAGGGATCGAGGGAGATTTCTGCTAGTTGTCTTCGTAGGTTAATCCCTAAACGAACCGGCACACCGACCACTAACGCTGCCACTTGTTCGGCCTGCGCCGGGCTTCCCGGCGCAGGATATTGCACGTCGAAGAGCGCTTGCGGGAAACCACCGAAGTCATGAATTGTTTCGGGATGCCGCGATGCGGTGATAGCCACGCCGCGTGTTTCCCAGTGCGCGGAAATGCAGACGATCGCCTTTGGGCGGGGTAGCCGTTGCGCGAGCGCTTGCCAGCTTTGATGAAATGGATTGTCCTCGATCGTGTTCATCGGATTGCCATGACCGACAAACAATGCCGGCATCCGTTCGAGTGCGGTTTGGCTCATGCGGCTTCACCTGCTCCGAGCAATTAGTTTAATTGTTCGCCCAGCCTACCGGTCAAAAACCAAGTGTGGAAATCATGGCGGCTGTAGCGCGGCGTCCAATGCTTGAATCAGTGCATCAATCTTGATCGGCTTGGTCAAATAACGCACGAAGCCGGCCTCCAATCCGTTCTTAATATCCCGCGGCATTGCATTCGCGCTGAGCGCCAACACCGGGATTCCCGCCGTGAGTGAATCGGCCTTTAACGCCCGCAATGCACCGGTGCCGCTCATTCCTGGAAGATTGATGTCCATCAGAATGACGTCAGGCCGCTCCTTTTGTGCAAGTGCAACCCCGTCTCTGCCATTCACGGCGGTAATCAGCCGCAGATCAGCGCGCCGCGCGATGATTTGTTCAACAAGCGCCAGATTGGCGGGATTGTCCTCGACATAGAGAATCGTTCGTACGGCAGATTCGGCTACAGGTATACGAATCTCGTTGCCGCTAAATCTGATACTGGCAGTCATCGGCGGTGGTGCATCGTCAGCAGCAAGGTCAAACCAGAATTCTGATCCGCTGCCGACCCGGCTTTCAACGCCCACCGTACCACCCATCAATTCAACCAATCGTTTGCTCATGACGAGGCCGATGCCGGTGCCCTCAACCGCACCGCCTTCGTGCCCCAGACGATTAAACAGCTGGAATAGCTGTGCAATCTTCTCGGCTGATAAACCGGAACCGGTGTCGATCACGCGGGTACGAATGAAACCATCTGGGCGCGACGAAATAGTGACTGATACATTGCCATGATCATTGTTGTACTTGATGCCATTCGACAATAAGTTAACCAACACCTGTTTGAGACGGGTACGGTCGGCACGCACAAACGTTTGTACAGTCAGCGCGGGAAAGGCGAGGGTAATGTTGCGCGCATCGGCCTGTGGCTGCATCATCTCGCGGCATTCAAGCATCACCTCCGAGAGCGATACCGGCTCGGGCGAAAGTGACAACCTCCCGGACTCAACCACCGAAAGATCCAGAATCTCGTTGATTAATTCAAGCAGGTACCAGCCGGCATGCAGAATTTGCCCGACACTGGCTTTCTGACCCGCCGTCGGTGGTGGATCTGCGGCATCGAGCAATTGTGCAAACCCAAGAATGGCGTTTAGCGGCGAGCGTAACTCATGGCTCATGCTGGAAAGAAAGTCTGATTTCGCCAGATTCGCTTTTTCGGCGACATACTTAGCGTTCTGCAACTCAGCATTGGTTTCTTGCAGTGCTTGGTGTAGCCGCTTTTGTTCAGTGACGTCTCGTGCGGCGGCAAACACACCTTTAAGATTTCGCTGGCGATCATGGAACGTTGTGGCGTTATACGAGACAACCGTTTGCCGACCATCAGGCGCTCTTGCGGTGAGCTCGTAATCTGTGACCTTTTTCTCGACCAGCACCCGCTTGATCCCGGCTTCGGCGCGAACCGGGTCGGTGAAACAACCCTTGAAAGGTGCGCCGATCAATTCGTCGCGGGTGCAGCCCGTCAGCGCCTCCATTTGTTTGTTCACGTCAGTGATGATGCCGGCCGGATCGGTGGTCATCAACGCGTCGATATTGGACTCGATCAATGATCGGGTGTAAAACTGTTGGTCCCGCAGCTGCTGGTCTAACTTGCGTTGTTCGGCCTCGACTTGTTTACGGGCGGTATTGTCGGTGCTAATAAGTAGGTAACCGATAACATCGTTGCGTGCGTCGCGCAAGCCGGTCACCGAGACGAGTGCCGAGAAACAACTGCCGTCCTTACGAATCTGTGTGAGGTCGTAGATATCCTCGATGCCGCGCGTTGCTTTAAACACCAAGGCTTCGAATCCCGGGGTGATGGGCATACCAAATTCGGTACTCAGCGTTGCCGCTCGGGCGATAAGCTCTGCCGGATCGGAGATGTCTGCTGGCGTAATCAAGTTCACCACGTCGCATGCGGCGTAGCCCAACATCCGCTCCGCGCCAACGTTGAAAATTTGGATCACGCCTTTTTCGTCGGTCGCGATACAGGCAAAGTGGGCGCTCTTAAAGATAGCGTCTTGCAGTGCGCCTGTTTTTAGTAGCGCCTCTTGTCGCAGTAGCTCGACACTGCCGTCAACCGTGTCTGACAAACTTCGCAGCGTGAGTGGCGCAGGCTGAGCCGCGTCGGTCGAAGGCTTAGTCGATGCCAAGCCGGGATCCATTGCTGGGTTGGTGTGGCGAGGGTCTTCGCCACAGGCTTCGTTCTGTCGAAGTGCTACTGACGCCGTGTTTTGTTGGCGCTTCGGACGTTGCTGCAAGATTGCCATTAATGATCCTTAGGCCCTAATCGGCAGACCAAGCGAAGTTTGGCGGACCGTTAGCAACGCTGGCACAATAACACACGCAAACGCGGTGTGGGTCTGATTGTCACCGAACAGACTCTGGGAGAACCTTCCTGCTCAATTCGCCTTTATCGTCTCGTCCCAAACCAGCGAGTGCACCCCAAGCACGGGATTCCAATGAAATTTGACGAAGGACGATATCCCCTCTGCGTTAATGAAGCGGAATGTGTGAACGCCAAAACCTTCCATCATCGAGAAATCTTCAGGTGAGGTGTAAATAGACTACGCGGGTTCGCGTGCCGGGCTCTCTAGTTTTGTCAATTCAGCAGTGAGTCGAGCTGCGGAGTTGTTGTAGGCATCCCACGCACGATTGCCTTCGTCTAAGCGCGCGCTCAGTACGCAGAGTCCAGTGCGCAGTGGGCGAGCGGTCGGCTCGGATTTGTCCGGCAAATAATTTATCGGCGACCGACCATGGTAGAACGGTTTTATATGTTGTTTGTCGCACAGCCATTGCAGATTGTTTCGAACATGATGCTTTTACATGTCTGCGGTAGTCATAGTAATTTTTGGACCCAAATCGCTCCCAGCATTTGTGACATCGATTTATTGAATTCCCACGTCCTCCCCTTGTGTGGGAACTTTTACCTCCCGCTGTGGGAGGTTTTTTTTGCAGGAAAGGCGGGCGAGGGGGACCGGGTGCGGCGACCGGCGACGCTAGGTCTCATGCGCAATGGAGGGCTAGCGACGCTAGGCCTCATCTGCATTGCGACGTTTTCATGCAACCACAAGTTCAATGTCAATACGTTCAGGATAACGATGCTGGGCCACTGCCGCGACAAAGTTCCGCGCAAAGCCACCGTTCGCACTTTCGCCTTCAGCAATAATGATGCCCGGTCCCGCAAACCCCTCAGGCAGCGCTGCCGACGTAGCGGCTTGTTCGAGAAGCAACATACCCTGGCCGTTTGCTGCAATCGCTTTACCGTGTTTGTAAGCTTCTTTAACGAACAACACCGCATGTGGGTTTTTGCACAAATTTGCAACACCGGGTCCGCTAGGGATATAGACAGCGTCGAATAACACCGAGCCTACGGTGGCGTAGCTGTGATCGACGGCAATCTTGTTGTCTTCTGCATCGGTGATACCGCCGACGGTGTCTGCGATCAGTTTGACAAAAGCGCCGCTCTCTGTAAATGCTGACCGCAGGCTTTCGATGCCAGTGCTATCGATGCCGTCTGCGACCAACACTGCAACCTTACGGCCTGCGACGGACGATTTTGGTTTTGGCTTGAGGTCAGCGGGCTTTGCCATACTCAGTGCCGCATCAGTTTCGGGTTTCTTACTGCGGGATAAGTTTTCGCTATCGGCCGGCGGCGCTGCAACATCTATACCAAGGCCGGCGGCCACGCGACTGGTAAGTCCGCCGTCAACCTGTGTCAGGTTGGACAGCATACGCTCTCGTATTTCGGCTATCGTCACCTTGGATAATTCGAAGACAAACGCGGAAACAATATGCGCCTTTTCCCAATCCGCTTGGCTTCGCCAGAAAAGCGATGCTTGGGAAAAATGGTCGCTAAAGCTGGGGCTCCGCACCCGCTGCTTGGTGCCTTCTACCGGCTCCGGGAAACTAACGAAGCCGCCTTGTTCCCATGGACGCTGCATTGGGCAACCGCCGCCCAGCGAGTTAGGTTCATAAGTCACGCGACCCTTGATAATTGCCTGCCGCATATGTCCGTCCCGCTGGTTGTTGGCAACAGCCGCAATCGGGCGATTGATTGGGATTTCATGAAAATTTGGGCTGCCCAGACGTGACAACTGGGTATCCGTATAAGAAAACAATCTCCCCTGTAGCAGCGGGTCGTTGGTGAAGTCAATACCCGGCACCAGATGCCCGGGATGAAAGGCGACCTGTTCGGTTTCGGCAAAATAGTTGTCTGGGTTGCGATTTAATGTGAGCTTGCCAATGCGCTGCACCGGCACTAACGACTCTGGAATGAGCTTGGTTGCGTCAAGCAAGTCAAAATTAAACTTATGCTCATCTTCAGCGGCCACGATCTGTACGCCCAGCTCCCAGACGGGATACTGACCGCGATCAATGGCTTCCCATAAGTCACGGCGGTGAAAGTCTGGGTCTTTGCCTTGCAGCTTTGCCGCCTCGTCCCAAACTAGCGAGTGCACGCCAAGGACAGGTTTCCAATGAAATTTGACGAAGGACGATATCCCCTCTGCGTTGATGAAGCGGAATGTGTGAACGCCAAAACCTTCCATCATCGAGAAGCTGCGGGGGATTGCGCGATCCGACATCAGCCACATAAGGGTGTGTGTTGTTTCCGGCACCAACGAAATGAAGTCCCAAAACGTGTCGTGTGCAGAACTGGCTTGCGGAATTTCGTTGTGCGGCTCGGGTTTAACGGCATGAATCAAATCGGGAAACTTAATCGCGTCCTGCACGAAAAAAACGGGAATATTGTTCCCGACTAGGTCAAAGTTGCCTTCGCTAGTGTAAAACCGCACGGAGAAGCCGCGCACGTCACGCGCGGTGTCAGCCGATCCGCGCGAACCCGCCACCGTTGAAAAACGGACAAACACCGGCGTCGTGACGTTTACATCTTGCAGAAAGCCGGCTTTGGTTACGCCTTGCATCGAATCGTAAAGTTCAAACACGCCGTGGGCTGCCGCGCCACGCGCATGCACGACGCGCTCGGGAATCCTCTCGTGATCGAAGTGCATGATCTTTTCGCGCAGGATGTGGTCTTCTAATAACGTTGGCCCGCGTGCGCCCGAGCGCAACGAATTTTGGTTGTCACTGATCGTCAAGCCTTGGTTGGTGGTCAATGTCTTGCCCGGTGCCTGCGCCATCACCGCTGCGGCCTGCTTTGATCGATTGCTGTCAGCTGGGGATGCCGACAGTCCGGTCAGATTAGCGGTCGAACTACTCACGCGCGGGGATGACTTAGCTTGTTTGGGCTTGGCCATGGTGGTCCTGAAAAAATTGAAAAGTGCCGTGAAGGCAAGCGTGGATGTGGAAGCGACGTCAGCCGCAGTGCGCCCCAGTAGGTGCTACAAGGGTGCGAAGAAAATTGGGCAATGCCATTACCGCGCGGTGGATGCAGCCGTTGTAATACTGAAGCGATGTCACTGCTCGGTCAGCGAGCCTTTGATCGGCTTGTGTGGACTCCAGCCGAGCCGGATCTAATGCGTCGGAGGCCGTCGCCATCATCCACAGTCCGCCGGAAAGCGGCACTGATACCAAGTAGGTTCTTACCACGGCAAATGCGGCGCACAAATTGGTCAACGTACTGACCACACGCGTCGGGTGCGCAAACGGCGAGGCCACATGCAAACTCATGCTGCCGCCCGGATTCAATTTGGCAGCACAAGCTTGATAAAACGCTGCGCTGTATAGCGACTTGGAGGGCTCGCCTAGGTCGGGTAGGTCGAGGATCACCAAATCAAATTCCTCCTTCGTCGCTTTAATGTCGTCGAGCCCGTCGTGAATGCGGATGTGCAATCGGGCGTCACCGCCTTCGGCATCAATGACGCCGCGGTGCACTTTGCCAAAGTAATGCCTTGCGATGTCAACGACGGCCTGATCGATTTCCACTAGGGTAACGTGCTTGATACACGCGCGTTTTAAGAGCTCTTCCGCCGCACCACCGTCGCCACCACCGACAATTAACGCGGTCTTTGGCATTTCATGCGTACAGGCAGGGACGTGAACCAGATTCTCGTGATGAAAGAATTCTTCCTTCTCGGACACCGTAAACGAGCCATCCAACCGCAGTAGTCGACCGAAGCTTTGACTTTCAAGCACCTCAACGTTTGGAATTCACTGTGGAGTTTTTCCAGTAGCCGAGTGGATCGAATGGCGTACCGATAGTCTGTGGATACCGAGTCGTTCGCCCAAACAAATGCCCGTCTGCCGAGCGCGCTTTCGTCACTCATCACTGGCCTCTATGTAGATGTGTGTAGTGGGTGCGGAGCGGTCGAAAGTGTTCTTTTAGTGCCGTATACAGCGCAAGCGCCTTCTCCGTGTTGTCGCATTGCAAATTGCACACATAAACATCCAGCGTTACATATTCGGACTCGGGCCAAGTATGGATCGCCAAATGCGACTCCGCGAGCAATACGGTGCCGGTTACACCCTGCGGCGAGAACTGATGGAATGCATCGCCGACAATCTGCAGCCCCGCGCTCTGCGAAGATGCGATGCAAAGCGCACGCAGAATGGCGGCGTCAAGCATTGCGGGAATCGAGGCGTCACATCCATACCATTCGGCGATTAGATGCGCACCTTGGCCCACCTTCATTGGCATTCGTTCGATTAACGCTACCCGCGCGTTCAAGTGACGCTCCTTAAGCCAATGTTTTCTATCGAAATGCGCAACTGCGTGCGCTCGTGCATCAGCGCGAATGTGCGCAAGTGCCGATTACAAATAAACCAGACTTCGTCACGATCATTGGCCAGAATGAAATAAGCATCACTGGTCTCGGAAGGGTTGTAGATTCCAAGCGCACGATAAGCTCGGCCGATGCTAAAACCGCTGTCGAGCGGCAGCGGCAGCGGGCCTTTGTCGAGCTGCTCAACGCGCAAATAAAGCCCAGGCTCTAAGTTGGTCATGCGATGCAATATGATCGAGAGTTTGCTTCGCCGGTTTTAGTCCTCATCGCTTCGCGAATGTTCATCGCAGCCACACCGGTTTGAAGGCCGAGCTCATCGGGCGCATTAGCAGGTCAATGTACGAAGAGCGCGATCAGAATGATGATTGGAATTGGAATGCCGAGAAAAAACAGTAGAAGTGAGCGCATTTGGATCTCCTTAAAGCACGATGGGATGAGTGTTAGATGGGACTTAGTTCGGCCTTAGAAGTCCCGTTGGCGACCGCCGATGGTTGCTGCAAAGCTGGCGACAAACGCACCGGCCAGTAAAGAAATAAAGAGCCACAGGGCGGCGTATGCCGACGCCTTGCGGGCTTTGTCCGCCGCTTCTTTTGCGGCGGTTGCAGCGCTAGTGATGGCGCTTTGCAAGCGGGCATAAGTGTCACTCACACGTTTTTCAGCTTCTGCTTGCGAAATGCCGGTTCGTTGCGCGACGACTTGTGCGACATATTTGTTGTCCTCGGCACTTAGCGCACCGGTGCGGATTGCATTCATGAATACACCAGTAACTTCGCTCAACGGCGGTGCGGTACTGCCGCTAGCGCTGCTGCTTGGGCTAACTACCGCGCTACTCGATGTCGCAGCAGTCATGTCTTTACGAAACAAGGAATCGATGGAATACCCCATCATGCCGCTGTCGGACTTTCCGGCCGAAGTGCTCATGTTGGAAGCTGCGGTCCCGGCAGCTGCTCCGCCCGCCGTCGCGGCCACTATGGTTGCGCCGCCTGCAATGGCGGCACCGGCGCGGACGCCACCGCTAACAATGGATCCAATCACAGAGGTCAGCAACACTGCGGTGGCCAATGAGGCAACGGCCCAAGCCAAAAACCCATGGGCGGTATCGCGGAAAAACACTTCATCGGTGTGTGCTGCAACCCACTTGATGCGAAGACGTCCCGCCAGATAGCCGCCCATACCCGACGCCACTAGTTGGGTGAAGGTAATCCACAAAATGGTGGAGACGCCGAAGGTGGCCGCGCTGATGCCGTCTTGAACCCACGGCGAGACTGATGAAAGACCGAGGCCGGTACCGAGGATAAGCATGATCAAAGACAAGGCTGCGGCAGCGGCTGCGCCAGCAAAAATGGCGCCCCATGAAACACCGCTGGCGTTAGCATGGTGGCGCATGTGCTCATCATCAGTTTGCGGATTTCCGCGCTTAGCGGATAGATCACTTACAGAAGCAGGGAAGGGGACTGACGAGGACATATTGGTTTCCTAAAAGGATTTAATGGCGACAGTATCGCGAGATCTCTTGCCCCGTTCCGTGTCCTAACGCACCCTGTCCTGCGAAAATTAATCGGGTATTGAAAATTAAGCGGGTCGCTAAAACCGCAGCCGACCTTACGAAGGGCCTGTGCCATATCGAATAGCGATAGTGGGAGTAGCGATAGCGCCAGTGCGAGTAGCGATAGTGGGAGTAGCGATAGCGCCAGTGACTAATCGCGTTATGGCGCAGATTGGTCGGTGGCGTATGCAAAAAAAGCCGAACCAAGCGGCGGCGTTAGCGAAGTTCCGACGTTCACATGAAATAGACGAAAGTCGGCTCGCGAATTCGCTCAGTGGCGCTCGTGACTTTCCGCGGCGCTTGGGACAACTTGAGAAGTGCCCAACTGATAAACCCTAACAACCACGGGGGCTTTAGAGCACAAATGCCTGAAAAGGCCCGCCAATATTAGGGGTTTAGTTTTTTATTGTAGGGCTTGCGGTTTGAACTGCAGCTTGGCGACGTCAAAACCACGCGTCATTAAGCGGCTTTTGATACCTGCTAACGCGGCGTCGCTCAGCTGCGGTGTGCGTGAAAGTATCCAGAGGAACTCGCGGGTCGGTTCGCTAACGACGACGAACTGGTAGTTGGGTTCTAGCTCAATTACCCAGTAATTGCCCCAAACTTGGGGAAGCCAGGCAAAGTACGCCGGGGCGAATCGCACTTTGAGTTTGGCGTTGCTGCCGTCATCAACGGCAAGCTTGGCCTCGCCAATCGCCATATCCGTCTTGCCCTCGGCGGTGCGGCATCGGTTGGTCACCTCAATGCGTCCGTTAGGCTTTAATGCGTAGGTGGCCGTGGTGTCGGCGACACATTGCGCTTGGAAACGATTAGGAAACAGTGCGATTTCATGCCACTTGCCCACATAGCGATTCAAGTCCACTTTTTCAACCGTGGCGAGCGGTCCCGGAGCAGGTGCCGATGCAAGGTTACTGCCGGCTATGCACAACAAAAAGAGGAACAACAAAAATGTCTGGCGAAAGATTGTCATGGCGTTTGGGTCAGATGTAGAGTGCTGCCGCGACATTGCGGCCTTCACTCACGAGTACGTTGTAAGTTCGGCAGGCGGCTGCAGTGTCCATCACCTCAAAGCCGATACGTGCTTGCGAAAATGCGGCAAGGATCTGCGGCGCAGGAAAACGAAAGGTTGCACCCGAGCCGAACACGACTAACGTTGGTTTCAGGGCAAGAAGTTCTGAAAAATCGGCAAAGACGAGGGATTCAAACGCCGGCGCGGCCCAAGGTGAGATGAGCGCATCTGGCGCCACAATCAGGGGATTCGCAATACGAGCGCCGTTAATTTGCACATATTCGGCACCGTGACCGGTAATGGCGTTTTGGCCTGAGACGTCGTGCAGATGAAGTTTCATTGAATTTCCGCGAGGTGTGGTGCGGCAAAACCAGCGCCGTGTCGGCTACAATCAGTTTCGCATTACACAATGATTATAAATTAGCGGGGTGTGGTGTCATTTGATGTGGTTCGTAACCCGTCTTTTCAGCTCTTGCCTACACCTCAGCCGCTGCAATTCTCCACGTTCCTCACATGACTCACGAATTCTCCCGCATCAAGCGCCTGCCGCCCTACGTATTCAATATCACGGCGGAATTAAAAATGGCCGCCCGCCATCGCGGCGAGGATATTATCGATATGTCGATGGGCAACCCCGATGGGGCCACGCCACAGCACATTGTCGATAAGTTGGTCGAAGCCTCGAAACGCCAGAATACCCACGGCTATTCGGTCTCCAAGGGGATCCCTAGACTGCGTAAAGCCATTTGCGATTGGTATCAGCGTCGCTATGACGTCACGCTCGACCCCGCCACGGAAGCGATCGTCACCATCGGCTCTAAGGAAGGGCTCGCGCATCTAATGCTGGCGACCTTGGACAGCGGCGATACCGTGCTGGTGCCCAACCCAAGTTATCCAATTCATATTTATGGCGCGGTAATTGCCGGGGCACAAATCAAACACGTGCGGATGACTGAAGGCGTGGATTTTTTTGCCGAAGCGGAAAAGGCGATTCGCGAAAGTTACCCAAAACCAAAGATGCTGATACTGGGTTTCCCGTCGAATCCCACGGCAATGTGTGTGGAGCTGAATTTTTTCGAACGAATCATCGCACTCGCCAAAGCGAACAATGTGCTGGTGGTGCATGATTTGGCCTATGCGGATATCACCTACGATGGCTGGAAAGCACCTTCGATCATGCAAGTGCCCGGGGCACGCGATGTCGCGGTAGAATTTTTCACCATGTCGAAGTCCTACAACATGGCCGGCTGGCGCGTCGGCTTTATGGTCGGTAATAAGGAGCTCGTTTCCGCCTTGGCGCGCATTAAGGGATATCACGACTACGGTACCTTCACGCCTATTCAGGTTGCCGCGATCGCCGCGCTCGATGGTCCGCAGGAGTGTGTCGCTGAAGTGGTTGCCGAGTATCAACTGCGTCGCGACGTGCTGCACAAGGGATTGGCCGAAGCTGGTTGGGAAACCACGAAACCAAAAGCGTCCATGTATATCTGGGCCAAAATTCCCGCCCCCTATGCAAAATTAGGCTCGTTGGAATTCGCTAAAAAATTACTCGCGGAAGCAAAGGTTTCAGTCTCACCGGGAATAGGCTTCGGTGAGTACGGCGATGACCACGTGCGATTCGCATTAATCGAGAACGCCGAGCGTACCCGTCAGGCGGTGCGCGGGATTAAAGAAATGTTCCGGAAGGATGGTTTGCTGAAATGAAGGTCATCAACATTACCGACGCACAACGTCAAATTACGGAATTAGATTGGCTCAAGGCTGCCGAATTGGTACATCGCCAGCTACGGCCGAACTTGCCGGCTGATTACGTTGCCCGGATGAAGGAAGTGTTCGCCAGCGGTGGGGAAATGCTGGTTGTGACCGACGGGGAAGATGTACTTGGCGTGTGCATGTTCCGCATGACCGAAAAGACGCATTACGGGCGCGAGCTGTATTGTGATGACCTGATTACGAACGAAAAGAAGCGCTCGAGCGGTGTGGGCAAACTGATGCTCGACACCTTGAATGAGTTTGCCCAAGCGCGTGGCTGTGACTATCTTGGCCTGGATTCCGGCACCCAACGCCAAAAAGCGCACCGCTTTTATTTCCGTGAAGGGTTGACTATTACGGCATTTCATTTTGTGAAGCCGCTGAAATGAAACCGATCAACGTAGGGTTGCTTGGGCTTGGCACAGTAGGGTTAGGCACTATTGAAGTCCTACGCCGTAATGGCGAAGAAATCTCGCGCCGCGCGGGGCGCCAAATCCGTATCACCCATGCCAGCGCACGCGACATCACCAAACCACGTTCGGTATCGCTGGAGGGAATTTCGCTGGTTGCCGATCCTGCGGAAATCATTTCGCATCCGGATATCGATATCGTTTGTGAATTGATCGGTGGCGACACCAGCACAAAAGTGTTGGTGCTGCAGGCCATCGAGAACGGAAAACACGTGGTGACGGCCAACAAAGCGCTGCTTGCAAACCACGGCAACGAAATTTTTGCCGCCGCACAGCGCAAAAAAGTCATAGTGGCCTTTGAAGCGGCGGTTGCCGGTGGCGTGCCGATTATCAAGGCGCTGCGCGAGGGCTTAAGTGCCAACCGTATCGAGTGGATCGCCGGCATCATTAACGGCACGTCGAATTTTATTCTCTCTGAGATGCGTTCACGCGGCGCAAGTTTTGATGCCGTGCTGAAAGAGGCGCAGGCAAAAGGCTACGCGGAGGCCGACCCAACCTTTGATATCGATGGCATTGATGCGGCGCATAAGCTCACCATCTTGTCGGCGATTGCGTTTGGGGTACCAGTTCAGTTTGACAAGGCCTACACCGAAGGGATTTCAACACTCACCGATAAAGATATCGCCTATGCCGAACAACTCGGCTACCGCATCAAGTTACTTGGCATCACCAAACACGTCGCGGCGGGTATTGAGCTGCGTGTGCACCCCACGCTAATCCCGGCCAAACGCCTGATCGCGAACGTAGAAGGCGTGATGAACGCAATCTTGGTGAAGGGGGACGCGGTTGGCGCGACCATGTATTACGGACGGGGGGCGGGGGCCGAGGCGACCGCGAGTGCGGTGATCGCCGATCTGGTCGATGTGACACGTATGCTGACCGCCGATCCACAGCAACGGGTGCCACACCTCGCCTTTCAACCTGACCAATTGCACGACACGCCGATTTTGCCGATGGGCAAGGTTGAGACTGCCTACTACTTGCGGTTATCGGCCTTTGATCGTCCCGGCGTGATGGCGGATGTGACGCGCATTTTGGCCCACAACTCGATCTCAATCGACGCGATGCTACAAAAGGAAGCGGAAGAGGGCGAGGATGTGGTGGACGTCATCATCCTCACACACCGCTGCCTGGAAGAACAGGCCAATGCCGCGATTGCCAAGATTGAAGCGTTGACCAGTATGGCCAACAAGGTGGTACGCATTCGCTTAGAGGAATTGAACTAATGGCGCACTCCGCCAAATATGTGTCGACGCGCGGTGCAGACGCGGATCAACCAAAGTCGTTTTGCGACATCCTGCTCGCGGGCTTGGCCACAGACGGAGGCTTGTATGTGCCGCAAGCCTATCCTTCGCTGACGGCCGAAGAACTGACGGAAATGCGTGGTCTGTCATACCCCGCTTTGGCGTTTAACATCATCTCGCGTTTTGTCGACGACATATCCGAAGAGGATTTGCGCCGCATTATTGATAAGACCTATACGAAAGCAGTGTTTGGTTCCACGGATATCACGCCGCTGGTGCCCTTAGCGCCCGGGCTGCTGCTGCTTAAGTGTTCCAATGGCCCGACGCTGGCCTTTAAGGATGTCGCCATGCAATGGCTCGGGCATCTGTTTGAATATGTGCTCGCGAAGGAAGGGCGAGAACTCAATATTCTTGGCGCAACGTCTGGCGACACCGGCTCTGCGGCGGAACACGCCATGAAATCTAAGCTGGGGGTGCGGGTGTTTATGTTGTCCCCGCACGGCAAAATGTCGCCCTTCCAAACCGCACAGATGTTTTCTATTCAAGACACGAATATCCATAACTTTGCCGTGGAAGGGGTATTCGACGATTGTCAGGATATGGTCAAGGCGGTGTCGAACGATCTCAACTTCAAATCGCGATACCGCATCGGCGCGGTGAATTCGATTAACTGGGGCCGCATCGTTGCCCAAGTTGTTTACTACTTTAAGGGTTACTTCGCCGCGACGACAAACAACTCGGAGAAGGTCAGTTTTTCGGTGCCATCCGGCAACTTCGGCAACGTGTTGGCCGGGCACGTCGCCCGAATGATGGGTTTGCCGATACGTCAGCTGATTATCGCTACGAATGAAAACGACGTGCTTGATGAATTCTTCCAGACGGGAAAATATCGGCCGCGCCGGTCCATTGACACGAGGCAAACGTCGAGCCCTTCGATGGATATCTCGAAAGCGTCAAATTTCGAGCGGTTCTTGTTCGATTTGGCGTGGCGTGACCCCGCCGTGGTGCGGGAGTTGATGCTGAAAGTGGATGCTGAAGGAGGCTTTGACCTGGCCTCGTGTGACCAACTTTGGGGACGCGTTGCCGCGTTTGGGTTTGTCTCGGCGAAATCCACCCACCAAGACCGCTTGGATACCATCCGTGCGGCGCACCAACAGTACGGCGTAGAAATTGACCCGCACACGGCAGACGGCATAAAGGCTGGCTTGCTGCGGCATGACGGTAGCGTGCCTTTAATCTGTCTGGAAACCGCGCTACCGGTGAAATTTGAGGCGACGATGGTTGAAGCGCTGGGTCACACTCCGGTGCGACCTGAAAAATACGTGGGAATTGAAACGCTACCGCAGCGTTTTGCGCTGTTGAGCCAGTCGGTCGCCAAACTTAAGGACGCAATCTCAAAAGGATGTCAGACTTAAAGTGCTTTACTAGCTTAGCACTGTAAGCTGTTGAAATAAAACTAATCCCAGCTTCGCATGAACACGAGATAGCCAGTAACCAAGGCAAGTATTGCGCCCGCAATAATGGCACCAAACAGCACTTTCACAAGGCGACTGTCCTCCTCCTCGATGGCCTCGGCACTCATCGGCGCAACTTTTTTTAGCCCGTCGATAAGTCTGCGTTCGCGTATACAAAACATTAATACGCCGCCCATGATGGCGCAGAACGCCAAAAAGACCATCAACAGGCTGATTTCCAACAACTTCACTTCCTCGCGCTGGGCGCTGGTGCGGCCGCGCCTGGCGGTTCTAAGTCCGCCTCAAGTTTGTCGCGCATCGCCTGTGGCACTTTGCCGTCATACACTTGGTTCAACCGGCGCTGCAAGTAGGCATCGCGCAAAAACTGGTACTTGTCTAATGCCGCTTCATCAAGCGTTTTGGTCGTCGCCAGCAGTTCAGCCCGGATGCGAATAATGTCGAGGCCTTGCAGGCTGTTGCGGGTGGCAACGTGTTCGACATAGCGGCTGTACGACGTGTACCGATCCGGAACTCGCCCAATGGTGTCTCGCACCGTAGATGGTCCCAGCAGCGGCAGTACGACGTAGGGGCCCGAAGCCACTCCCCATTTGCCCAAGGTCTGGCCGAAATCCTCGTTGTTTTTGTCGAGGCCCATTGGCGAGGCAACGTCGAATAGACCGAGAATGCCCAACGTCGAATTCACCAGCACACGACCGAAGTCTGACAATGCATTACCGGGTTTGCCTTGAAGCAGGTTGTTTACGCCGGTTCCCACGTCATTAATATTTCCAAACGCATTTGAGACGCCGGACCGGAAAAATGTCGGGGTAACCGCGTTGTAACCTTTGGCAACTGGTGTCAATACCGCTTTATCGATCGCCTCGTTGACGGCAAACGTTCCGCGGTTCAAGCCTTCCCACGGGTCGGCGTTCGGCGCGGAAGTTGAGGCACAGCCGACAAACGTGATCATCGTCGCGGCGGCTAGGAGAAATTTCGCAATTTTGGTCATGGGAATCATCATTAAGCTCAGTGGAGTTTGAAGCGCATGGATAAATCCAACGCGTGAATATCTTTGGTTAGGGTGCCAATCGAAATACGATCCACACCAGTTTCAGCAATTTTTCGCACCGACGCAAGCGTGACCCCGCCAGAGGCTTCGAGTTCCGCGCGTCCTGCATTGACGCGTACCGCTTCACACATCGCATCAATATCGAAATTATCTAGCAATATCAGTCGGGCACCGGCCGCGAGTGCGTCTTCGAGTTGCGCAATGGTTTCTACATCGATTTCGATCATCGTGTCAGCGGCAGCAGCGTGTTTGACGAGGTCAAAAGCCGCCATCAGCGCGGGGCGGATACCGCCCGCCGCAGCGATGTGGTTTTCCTTGATCAAGATGCCGTCGAACAGGCCAATGCGGTGATTGATCCCTCCACCCACCGACACCGCGTACTTAAGCGCAATGCGTAGACCAGGGATGGTTTTGCGTGTGTCGAGGATTTTTGCCTTTGTGCCGCGCACGGCATCCACATACGCGGCAGTTTTAGTTGCCACCGCGGACATGGTTTGCAAAAAATTGAGCGCGGTGCGTTCGGCGCTGAGCAGCGCGCGCGCGTTTCCCGAAACTTCGCACAACGGCTGCCCGGCG
>JACMOJ010000371.1 GCA_014378085.1 Burkholderiales bacterium
GAGCGAGCGCAGCGATGAGGAATCTGCTTTTGCCGTCGCCTGCTGGCGCATCGGCGCAATCTGGGTCGTGCTCAGCCTCGTCTTTGAGTTCAGCCTAGGCCTGAGCCTTGGCATGGCATGGCCGCGCATGCTGGAAGACTACGACCTTACGCGCGGCGGGTTGATGCTCTTCGGGCTGGCGGCAATGTTCGCGATGCAGTGGTTAGTGAACCGACTGCGAACATAAGAGTAGCCCACACAGCACCTCAGGCCGCACAAACTGCCGTGCGAGCATATGACCATCTGGATAGTCATATGGAGCCACGGTGCTTGCATTCAGTGTCGCCGAAGCCAAGGCGCAGTTAAGCGCCATTATTGAAATGGTCGAGCACGGTGAAACCGTGACGATCACCAAGCGCGGCAAGCCAGTGGTGAATATGGTGCCGGCCAATGCGCCGCCAAGGAAACCGAAGTGGAATTTGGAGGAGGCGCGTGCAATTCGTGAGCGTACGCTGATGATGAAAGAAAATTCCGTCGAGATCATCCGCAAAATGCGTGACGGTGAGATTAATGAGTGAGGCAAATGATGGGCAGACCATCTACCTCCACACCAACATTCTTGTTTCAATATTGACCGAGGACGGGCTGTCTGCCACTGCGATTGATTGGTTGGATGCGCAATCTGGACGTCTGGCCATCAGTGGGTAAGCGCAGAATTTAACGCGGTAGCGGGTGTGCGGTACCGAAAGGGCGGACTCAAACGTGATGTGGCAAAGCTTGCTACAGAAACGCTTGAGCGAAGAGCGCAGTCGCACTTTGTCATGCTCCCCGTGAGCAACAAAGCCGCCGCCCTCGCTGCCGAATGGCTGCGTAACCCTTTGCAAACCAATGACGCACTGCACCTCGCTATCGCCCACGCGGGCGGTGCCACTACCCTCGCCACATTCGATGAACGCTTCGCCAAGGCCGCGCAAAAGCTGCGGCTGCACAACCTAAAGATTGAATTGATCCGCCCAGCGCCACCGTGGGTGGCGCAGAAACGCGCGGCGTATTTGGTGGGGGCGGCACCGAAACCAGGCCCGAAGAAAAAAGTAAAACCCTAGAAGAGGCGGGTGTTTTCAGAAATAAGTGGCTGGAAATGCCCGTAGATATTGGCTTTCATTGTTTGCCTTGATGTTATCTACCACAACCGAGTCGTGGCCATCACTTCTGCCCAAGCGAAATCTGCGGGCATTCACATTTCATGAAACGTGAAAATTATTGTAAAAATATGATAAATATACAATAATTAAAGATATTCACGTTTCATGAAACATGAAAATCCAAAATGAACAAGACGCCCCTCTCACTCAAGCCACAAGATCTATTCGTGCTACTGACCATGCTCGCGCACGGTGGTAAAGCGCCGGGATACATCATCCTAATCTTTTGGACAGGGCTCGCGCCATCCGTGTTGCACGGCGTGATGAAGCGCGCAAAGGCAGCCGGCCTGATGGCGGTGGACGCAGAGGGCAACTACGTGGTGCTGAAACCGCAGCTGAAAGAATTTGTGCTGTTTGGCGCGCGTTATGCGTTCCCTGCGCAGTTAGGCGGGCTCACGCGCGGCGTGCCGACGAGCTACGCCGCTGCGCCGCTGAATAGCATCATTGCGCCGTCGGCTGATGCCGTGCCCGTTTGGCCGCACGGGCGCGGTGAAGTGCGCGGCCTTGCGCTCACACCCCTGCACTCAAACGTGCCTGAGGTCGCCATGCGCGATGAAAAAACACACGCGGTGCTGTCGCTATTCGACGCGATTCGGGCGGGGCAAACGCGCGAACGTAACGCCGCGCGTGAGCTGCTTGAGCCGTACTTTCAAACGAGTCCAAGCGCGTAAAGCGCGAAAGCAATGCGCGCAAACGACCCCAACATCGCCAAGGTTGAATTGATAGCCGAGGCAATCGGTGAACTTGCCGACGAGCTCGTTTTTGTTGGTGGATGCGCAGCCGGGCTGCTCATCACCGACCCCGCGGCACCGCCGGTGCGAGTGACCTACGACGTGGACCTTCTCGTGCAGGTGGCAACACTCATCGAATATCACGCGGCCGAAAAACAGCTCGCCGCACGAGGCTTTAAGCGCGACCTGGCAGCGGATGCGCCGATATGCCGATGGGTATTCAACGCGCTCGAAGTTGACCTCATGCCCACAGAGTCAACGATTCTCGGGTTCTCCAATCGCTGGTATCCCCATGCAATTAAAACCGCGACAAGGTTGATCCTTCCCAGTGGCAAGCGCATCAAGTTGATATCCGCCACTGCATTTGTCGCGACCAAGTTTGAAGCGTTTAATGATCGTGGCAAGCGCGACCTGCTCGGCAGCCACGATCTTGAAGACATCCTGAACGTAATCGAAGGTCGTCCGACACTTGTGACTGAAATCGCAACCGAAAGCGCGGCGCTACGGCAATATCTGGCCGAAGCATTTGCGGCGCTAACGAGGTTGCCCAGCTTTGATGACTACCTGCCCGGCTTGCTCGCGCAAGACGCACTACAGGGCGAGCGGGTGGCGATTGTGAAGAGCCGCATTAGTAAGATTGCGCTGATGATGTGAGGGCCTTGGCATCGCAGCAATATTGGCGACGCCATGGCTGGTGGCGAAATGGGACGGTTTCAGGAAATTAGTGCAACACCTGCTGAATTAGGGCGGGCGTCTTGCAGCATTAATGCCCTAAAGTGCAGGCGGAATAAGGCGTTTCGTTTTGACGATTCAACGCCCGCCCGCCCCAAGTGCATTCGGCATCACGATTCCCCCCCCCGATTTCATGCCAACATGCAGCCATGACAGATCTCGAATCCCTCCGTGACCAAATTCGAACCTTCGCCGCCGAACGCGACTGGGACCAATTCCACTCACCGAAGAACCTAGCGTCTGCGCTGGGGGTGGAGGCTGCGGAACTGCTGGAGAAGTTTCAATGGCTGACTGAAGCGCAGAGCCAAGCACTGCCGCCGGATACACTTGAAGGCGTAAAGCACGAAGTGGCCGATGTGCTGCTCTACCTGATCCGCATTAGCGACAAACTCGGCATTGATCTTATCGCCGCCGCGCAAGCGAAGATGGCTCTGAACGCCCAGAAATATCCGGTGGATCTGGCGCGGGGGACGAGTAAGAAGTACGACGAGCTGTAGCCAATGATCGTATACGCAAACCAAAAGCGGGCATTTCTTGACGATGCGCAGCGGTCAGACATTGCCGATGCTGTTCGGCAACGCTATTTGGAGCGCACCGGTCGCCGTGTTTCGCCATCCGAAGCGAACGCGTGGCAGGCTTCACTCAGCGCATTTGCGATCGCGTTAAACGATGACCGGATTCCTGATGACGCAGGCGTCGCAATCGAATACGGAATTCACGGAACAAGTAAACGCATTGACATGATGGTCAGCGGCTTGGATGCAGCAGGTGGCAAGAACGTCGTCATCGTAGAGCTTAAACAATGGCAATCGGTTGAGAAGACCGAAAAAGACGGCGTTGTCCGCACACGCATGGGTGGCGGAAACATCGAAACACCGCACCCGTCCTACCAAGCATGGTCGTACGCAGAGCTTTTGCGAAACTTCAATGAGGCAGTCTCGGCTGACGGCGTTCGGCTATTGCCTTGCGCCTACTTGCATAACTACCCGCCGGGCGGCGCGGTTGAAGATGCCGTATACAAAGTTCATGTCATTCGAGCGCCGCTGTTTTTAAAGGGCGAGGCGGAGCGCGAAAAACTACGTTCCTTCATTAGTCGGTACGTCAAGACTGGCGATAAGCTAGGCGCGATTTATGAAATGGATGGCGCGCGTCTTCGGCCGTCAAAAGGCTTGATCGACGCCATCGCTGGGATGATGGCTGGGAGGCAAGAATTTGCGCTGATTGATGAGCAAAAATTGGTCTTTGAAGCAGCATTGAAAATGGCGCGCGGAATAGAAAAAGGCGGGAAGCAGGTGTTAATCGTCGAGGGTGGCCCCGGGACCGGAAAATCTGTTTTGGCAATAAATTTGCTGGCGTCGATCCTGAAAATGGAACGCGTCGCCATGTATGTAACGAAGAACGCCGCACCGCGCGCCGTGATGGAAAGCAGCCTTTTGGGGAGTATGAAGCGAAGCGCCATCTCCAATCTGTTCGTTGGCTCGGGAAAATTCACGGAAGCAAACGAAAATGAATTCGACGCCCTCATCATTGATGAGGCTCATCGGCTTAATGAGAAGTCTGGTTTGTACGGCAATCTGGGTGAAAACCAAATCAAAGAGTTGATCCACGCGGCAAAACTTGCGATCTTTTTTATCGATGAAAATCAGACTGTCACATTTAAAGACGTGGGTTCGAAGGCAGAAATTTGTGGCTGGGCCAAATCTGCTGGCGCAAAAGTGACCAACATGGAACTAGCGTCGCAATTTCGATGCAACGGATCAGATGGCTATGTGGCTTGGCTTGATGAAGTGCTCGCCGTACGAGAGACGGCAAATCCTACGCTGGATGTTGCCGAGTTTGATTTTCGCGTCGTTGATTCACCAAACCAGTTGAGGGACATAGTCCGGCTAAAAAACCGGGAGCGGAATCGGGCACGAATGGTTGCCGGCTATTGTTGGGATTGGAAGAGCAAAAAATCTCCGTCCGCGTTCGATGTCGAATTGCCTGAGTTTGATTTCAAGATGCGATGGAATCTCGCATCCGATAAGAGTCTATGGATAATCGCGCCAAATTCTGTGGAGGAAATTGGTTGTGTTCATACCTGTCAGGGGCTTGAGCTTGACTATGTAGGTGTGGTCGTCGGCCCTGATTTTGTTGTGCGTGATGGTGTCGTAAAAACACAACCGGAAATGCGGTCTAAGCATGACCGATCCATCAAAGGCTACAAAAAGCTCAAGAAAAGCAATCCCGCTGAAGCCGAACGAAGAACTTCAGAAATTATCAAGAATACCTACCGAACCCTGATGACCCGCGGAATGAAGGGGTGTTATGTCTACTTTGTGGATAACGAGTCTGCAGCGCATTTCAAAGCTCGGCTGGTCGGAACTCGCAAACCTGAGCCCGAGCCTAAACAATCTTTCGCGGAAGTGGTTAGCCCCTCGCGACTGCTGCCGTTCAAACCCGTCCCGCGGGACAAAGTGGAGCCGTTTAAAAATGCGGTTCCACTTGTTGATTTAAAAATGGCGGCGGGCGCGTTTAGTGAGGGGCAGTATTTTGATGAAGACTCCGTTAAGTGGGTCGAACTATCGGGGCCATACAAACCGACCGAGGGGTACTTTGTCGCGCAGGTTGTCGGCGAGTCAATGAACCGAACAATCGAAAATGGCGCCTGGTGCCTGTTTCGTATGAACCCGGCGGGTACACGGCAAGGAAAAGTTGTTGTGGCCCAAATCCGCGACCACACCGATCCTGATTTCGGTGGTCGCTATACGGTAAAGCGTTATACAAGTGTGAAGCAGCCGACGTCCTCTGACCCTGTGGGCCACGTCAGCGTAACACTCTCGCCAGATAGCGACGATCCCAAATATGCGCCGTTAATTTTTGACGGTAAGTCAGCGTCTGACATGCAAATACTTGCGGAGTTTGTGGCGCTTCTCGACGCGGACAATTAATCGGGTCGGCATGCGGCCTGATCGCTGCAAACCACCAACCGTAGCAGATTAATGTTTTCATTTGCTCTCCAACACTTGGCTGTTCTATGGCACTTAAACGGAAAACCTCCGCCTTAGAAGACATCGTCGAGCTAACCTCATACGAGACGTGGTGGGTTTGTGTTGTGCTCGCGATCGTCAGCTTCTTTCTTCTGCGGTGGTTCGCAATGCCCGATCCGATCAAGCCTGTTGCGATGGAGCAGATGGGCGAATACGCAGGCCGCTTGATTTGGAAGACGCTGGCAAACATTGGGCAGTACGTTTTGCCAATGATTTTTTTTGCGGGTGCGGTCATGTCCGCGTTTCGTCGCCGCAAGCGCAGCAAGCTCGTGGCCGCGGTCGCCGTCAGCTTAGACGTGGCTGCGCTTGATGGTATGTCGTGGCGAGAATTCGAGCTGTTAGTTGGTGAGGCGTTTCGGCTTGATGGCTTCGCGGTGGAGGAGCGCGGCGGCTCGTCAGCAGATGGCGGTATCGATCTTGTTATCCGGCGCGGCACTGAAAAGTTCTTTGTTCAATGCAAGCAATGGAAAGCCATGAATGTCGGCGTAAATGTCGTGCGCGAACTGTACGGCGTGATGGCTGTACATGGTGCGGTGGGTGGCTTTGTGGTGACGTCCGGGCGATTCACAAAAGACGCAACCGAGTTCGCCAGCGGGTGCAACGTGATTTTGGTAGATGGCAGCTTTCTGTTTGACATGATTGCGCGGGCAAAGCGTGTACCAACATCGAATCCCGCCCCGCGTCGCAATTCTTTGTTGGCCGCGCCGAAATGCCCATCGTGCAGCAGCGATATGGTCGAGCGGGTTGCGACGCGCGGCGGCGGTGCGGGCAAATCGTTTTGGGGTTGTTCTCGCTACCCGCGCTGCAAGGGCACGCGCCAAGATCCCTAATGCCAATGCGACACCAAGGAAAAGTTAGGACATGGCAGGACGACAAAGGCTTCGGCTTTGTCACGCAAAACAGAGAATCAAACGGGCGCGGCTCGTATTACGCAATACGTCCCCGCCCGCCCCTCGCAGCTAGGCAAGGTGCCCGTTAAATCAGCCCCTGCCACTGGCGCATGAATGCCGCAGTCTGGGGCATCAATTGGTGCTCAATTGTTGCGATCAATTCACCAACAGTTTTTGGCGGGTTGCGAAGCCGCTGTCGCAATTTCTTGATTGCTTCTAAGGCGACTGGTTGGCCTAGCTCAATTTGGTTCATGACGAAGTCGTCCGGGTGCTGGGCTTCGATTCCGTATGGGTCGAGTGCCGTCGGCGGAAAATCTTTCAGGTTGGAGGTGACGATTGCGTCGGCGTTGCACTTGATGGCAGCGGCGAGCACGTGTCGGTCGCCGTCGTCCGGAAGCGTCAACATTGGTATGATGAATTCGTAGTTCGTCACCCAACAGTCGGGTACTGCGGCCGCCATATCTGCGCAGGTTTTTTCTAAACTCTCCCGCTTCAAGCTTGGTCGATTTACCAGGAGGTTGTTGACCCACTCGTCTTGGATTTCTTGCGTCCACTTAGCGTGGTACAAATCCGCATCTGCCAGACTTAACAGTAGATCGCGGATGGGTGCCGGATAGAGCACGCAGGCGTCAAGCACGGCAACGTAGCGGGCGATTCCCGGCATTAATAGCCCATGTTCAGCGCCTGCGCATCGTCGGCCAGTCTTTGCAGTGCGGCGGCTGTCCCAAATTTCATCTCGCTTCGGTAGCGCATCAGCGCGGCAAATTCAATGCGCCGATGGCGGCCCACTTTGCGGCATTCGAGTTTTCCCTCCTCGATGAGCTTGATCACAAAGGGCCGGGATACATTGAGCATTGCTGCCGCCTCTTGCGTGGTGAGTTCATGGCCTTGTGGCACGAGGGAAATGACTTGTCTCTGGCTCATCGCGCCTAGCAGGTCGGCAAATAGTCGAAGGGCTTTGGGCGGTACTTCGAGTATCGGTGCATTACTGGCGTCACTTTCATCAATGATTTGTATCCTCTGCGCACGCGAGTGATCCAGCGCTTTCATGATGCAGCGCTGAGCAATTTTTGCCAGTTCCGCTTCATCGTCAGTCAGGACGCTTTCAGGCTCTTTTGCGGCGTTCATCGCGTTTTCCTCGGTTCGATGGTTTATGTGTTTTTGTTGTTTTGATAAAGCAAGGCTATTTTATGCGCCTATTCGCAATAAACGCAATATTCGAAACAATAGACAGTAAGCTGGAGATCGCACGCAATATTGTTTTTCGCGATGTAAACTGGACAGATTAGTATTTCTTGAAACTCCCCGCCCAGCTTGCCGTTACAGCCGCTTTAGTCTCAAAAGCCCCGCCAATTCTAGCTGTATGATGTTTTTGCCTCGTTTTCTGGCACGTTTGTTCAATTTTCTATGCCGTTCGCATTTTGTGAACAGCTGAATAACTTGAACATCTCGCCAAGTTTGTTCATAATAGTCTTTCGTTCATAAATTATGAACAACTAGCTTAAATGAACAAATGAAAGACGCTGACACCATCCAGCAGGCGCTAAAAGCTTTCGCAGTATTTGGCCTAACAGCGACGCTGCAAAAGCGGGAAACTCCCATGAAAAAGGGGGGGGCGGATGCCTTTGCGCGCCTCGCGAAAGACAATACGCAAATCGATATCGCGCTTGAGGCCAAGCATGCGGTGACGCCCGCCACACTCGGTGCGATTCTTACGCAGACTAAAGCGCAGCGGCTAGAACACGGCAGGCCTGTCATTCTCGCTACGCGGTATGTCACGCCGCCGATGGCCGAGCGGCTACGCGAGGCGGGTCAACAATTTATTGATATCGCGGGCAACGCGTATCTGGAGGCACCGGGCTGGTTGATCTTTGTTGTGGGTCGTAGGCCAGCCGAGACGGGTGTGCCGACACATGCGGCCAAGGCCGGCACGCCAGCGGGCCTAAAGGTGTTGTTTGCATTGTTGTGCGATCCCACGCTGATTGAACGACCACAACGTGAGATTGCGAACGAGGCAAATGTTGCACTGGGTGCGATCCCCGGCGTTCTCAATGATCTGCGCGACCAAGGTCATGTATTAGTCATGCCCGGTATTCGGCGGCTGATTGCCAACAAGCGTTTGCTCGACGAATGGGCCATGGCCTATGCGAGAACGATGCGGCCAAAAACACTTGTCGCCGCGTTTAACGCGCCAACGATTCAAGACTGGCAAAAGTGGGCGTTAGACCCAGCCGAGCTCAGGTGGGGCGGAGAACCGGCGGCAGCGCTACTGACCAACCACTTACGGCCCGGCGTGCTGACGATTTATACCGAAAAGCTTCCGGCAAGATTTACCCATGAGCATCGCCTGACCAAGGTGCCGAACGATCACCGGGGCAGGTTGGAGGCGACAGTGGAAGTGAGAAAGCCCTTCTGGGGAGCCGCGCTGCAACTGCATTACGATCATGTCGGCCTACCAAATACATTGGGCCAGCCGAAGCAGACCGTGCCGCCGGTGCTGGTCTACGCGGACCTGCTGGCGATGGGTGACGCGCGGTGTATTGAGACCGCCGAAATTTTGTATGAGAACACCATTGCCCCTCACCTCACCGCTCGGTAATTTCACCGACATTGCCGACCTTGCGCTGCACGCAAAGGCCATCGGTGCAGTTCAGCGTGCCGCTGAAGGTTTGGATGTAGAACTGCCGGGGGTGGATGTTGAAATACTTATCGTTGGTGCTTTCGCGCGCGACTTGCATTTGCGGTATGGCTATAACCTGCTGCCTCTGCGGCAGACGGAAGACCTCGACATTGCGGTCGCCTTCCCCAGCTGGCATACATTTGCAGCGCTGCGTGAACGGCTGATTTCCGACCATGGCTTTGCGGAAGTGCCAGGAATTCAACACCAACTCCGCTATCGCTTACCAAACCTGATGTTGCCGATCGACATTGTCCCGTTTGGGGGACTGGAGAGGCCAGATCGCACCATTGCTTGGCCGCCGTCGGGCGATGAAGTGATGGACGTGTTTGGTTTTCGTGAAGCGCATGCGTGCGCCATCACCATGGTCTTGCCGGGCGATGTTTCGATTAAGGTTGTCTCACTTGCCGCGCTAGCCATTCTTAAGCTAAATGCGTGGCAGGCGCGCCACTATGAAGCGCCGCGCAAGGATGCTTATGACTTGCAATTCATCACCAAGCATTACCTTGATGCGGGTAATCACGATCGATTGTGGGAGGAGTTTTCAGCGTGGGCGGACGCCGCGGATTTTGATTACGAAACAGCCGGTGCCCGTGTGCTGGGCAACGACGCCGGCGCGCTACTAAATGACGTTGGTCGTGAGCGCATTGCCGCCCTGTTGCTGAGCCAGACCAATGAAAACAGCAATGGTCTGCTGGCGCTTGAAATGAATCGAAATGAACCGGCACGCGCAATGGAACTTCTGCGAGCATTGCACGTGGGAATTTTGGAAAGCAAAAATAAATGAACTCAGCCACCATCGTTCAAAAGCGCTGGATACGCTTGGTCTGGGGCCAGAAGTGTGGCGCGCATTCGCAAAGTGCCATGACATGCGCAATCTGATCGAATACGAAGGTGATGTGCGTGTGGATGATCGTATTCTGCAAGAGCTCTTGACAGCAGCGACGGTCGTAATGGCGAAATTCGACACGTGTACGCCACTTATTGCACGCAGATGGGTTCACCATCACCAATCACAAACGCAAGGAACCCCGATGACTTGGATCATTAGCAAATACCTCATCACCGCCGCGATGGTGGTTTTAATTTCCGAAATTGCGAAGCGAAGCGACAAACTTGGTAGCCTGGTCGCGGCCCTGCCGCTGGTTACGGTGCTAACGCTTGTGTGGCTGTATGTTGAAAACCAGCCCACAGAAAAAATCGCCAACCACGCTTGGTACACGTTTTGGTATGTGTTGCCTACGCTGCCAATGTTTTTGCTGTTTCCATATCTGCTGCCGCGTATTGGCTTTTGGGGGACACTCGCCGCGTGTGTGGTGCTGACGGTGGTTTGTTTTGCCGCGTTTGCGGCATTGCTGAAACGGTTCGGTGTTGTGTTGATGTGATGTGGTGGGACGCTGGGACGCTGGTGCGCTGGGATGGCGTTTGCCTAGAGCCTGCCAAACGACAGTTGCCGCCGCCAGCGAATAACCAGAACGGTTGCGCTTAGTGGGACTTCGCCCGTCCTAGTTTCTAGTCGGCTCCGCTAGCGCGTCAACCGGTGCATCAATATCGCAGCACGGATCGCGTTGCGCTCAATTGATTCTGGGTTTAGATATTCGTTTGGCGAGTGGGAGCCGCCACCAACCGCACCCAAGCCATCGAGGCAATCGAGAAACGGCGCGACAAACTGGATGTCGCCGGCACCGCGTGTACTAGGTGCGGTGAGCTCAATCTTGCCCAAGCCCGCATCTTCGCTTGCCTGTGCATAAACCTTAAATATTGCCAAGTTGCCGTCAGTGGGTGCCATCGGCGGGTAGGATTCGCTGAAGCTGATGCTGGCACTAGTGCCATTGAGATTTTTGCCAACGATCGCCGTCATGCGTGAACGTACGCGGTCACGCTGCTCGTGAGTGAGGTACCGTAAATCGCCGGTGATGGTTGCCTTCGGCGGAATGACGTTGCGCTTGCCCGCAGCCGTACCTTTCGACAGCACATCGTCATATTCCACGTCGGTGCCCACCAGCATCAAGCCAATGTTGTAGGTGAGATTGGGTTCTTGCAGCTCTTCGCGAAACGCATTCAGAATGCGTGCGGCTTCGTAGCCCGTACCATAGCCAGCGATGGGGCCAAATACGCCGGATGAATGTCCTTGCCGTGCGGTGACGTTGACCGACCAGCCACCGGAAGCGCGGCGCGCGATGGAGGCAAATTCGGACCCGTTGACGTCGCGAATCATGCCCTCAAAAGCAAGCGCAACGTCACTCTGTTTGGCCAGCGCAATCATGTCAGCGCGCGCGGTGGCAATCGGTTCACCCACCCGTTCTTCGTCGCCGGTAAAAATTACCGAGATGGTCGCTTGGTCGAGCGTGCCCGCGGCTTGCATAGCGCGTAACGCTTCGATGATGATGACGTTGCCGCCTTTCATATCCGACACGCCTTGGCCGGCGATGCGTTTGCCGTCGAGCTTCCACGGCGTGACCACACTATCTTTTTCAAACACGGTGTCGAGATGGCCGATTAACAGCAACCGTTTGCCTTTTGTGGTGCCGCCTTTTGTGTTGCCTCCACCTTTGATGTCACCTTTGCCCGCGCGTGTCGCGACAAGGTGTCCGGCACGAAGCATCTCCGGCGGCATCTCAACCCATTTGGTGGTGAAGCCAAGCGTGTCGAGTTCTGCGCGGAGCAGTTTGCCGACTTCGCGCACGCCGTCATGGTTCATGGTGCCGCTGTTGATATTTACAGACTTTTCCAGCAGCGCCAGCGCGGAGGGCGTGCGCGCCTTAATGGATGCTGCCATCTTTTGTTCTAGCGGTGAGAGCGCCAGCGTGGATGTAGGGGTTGCTGTTGTTGCTGTTGTTGCTGTTGCCGCCGTTGTTGCCGTCGCTGTTATCAATGCTGCTGCCGCGACGCTAAGACAGAAGCTACTGGTGTTGCGTAAATGTGTCATGCGTCATTTCCAGGTAGCGTTGAAGAAGAAGCGGCTTTGCGTGGGCGGCGGCCAAAATTGAGCGCCTTGCCGGCCAGCAAGGTCTCAACAAAAAAACAGAGCAACGCGAACACAAAACATATGATGCCCCCCATAAAGGTGTATGGCACGAGCGAACGTGTCGGCGCGCCGGCCGTCTCGACTAAGAACAGTGTCATCACGGTTGCGCCGATAAACACGGCCGAAAGGGTGAGCAACATCATCGCGGCATTTACGATGCGGCCGCGTTTACGCAGCCGTGTGAGTTCCGCGAAAACATGCGCTTGGTGAGTGTGACTCTCCTCAGGTAGCGCGTCCATGCGGTCTTCCAATACGCGGCCCCGGTCGATGATGCGGGCGAGTCGGGTCGCGAGCGCACTGATCATCGCGCCGATGGCGGTGAGCATGAATACGGGCGCTACCGCAAGTTGAATGCTGTGTGAGACAGCGTCGATAGCCATGTTTGGGTGCCGAAATGAATGCCGTGGTAAGAGTTTTATTCTACGCGTTGCGGCGGTTGTTGCAGCGGAAATCCGTCACCATTGTTGTCATGGATTCCCGCATGGGGTGGCGGCGACGGCGCTTTAATGTGTGGGCCGTGACCGCACTTTATTTACGCGAGGTGTTCGCCAAAAAAAGCCAGCGTGCGCTGCCACGCCAGGTTAGCCGCCGCCGCGTCATAGACTTCTGGGCGCGTGGTGTTGAAAAACGCATGATCGGCGTCGTAACGATGTACGTCCGGTGAAAGTTTGGCTCGGGTCATGGCGGTTTCGAGTGCATCCACTGCGGCCGGTGTGCACCAGTCGTCACGGTTCGCAAAGTGCCCTTGAAAAGGGACTTTGATGTCGGCGGGCGAGGCAAACTCCGCAGGGGGGATGCCGTAAAAACATACCGCCGCATCGATGCCCGGTACGTGAACGCCAGCCGCGATGGTGAGTGCGCCGCCCATACAAAAACCGACCACGCCGACTTTGCTGCCGAGTTGATGCAGATGATCGACCGCGCCACGAATGTCTTGGTGGGTGGCGCCGGGAAAATCGAGGCCGTTCATCATGTGTCCGGCTTCATCTGCGTCTTTGGCAACGCGGCCTTCATACAAATCCGGCGCGAGCGCGTTGTAGCCGGCAGCCGCAAAGCGATCTGCCACGGCACGAATGTGGTCGTTTAGCCCCCACCATTCTTGAATCACCACCACACCGGGTTTGCCTGCTCCCGCCATCGCCAAGTAGCCGTTGGTCGTTCCGCCGTCGGGGCGCTTGAAAGTCACGGCGTTGCCGTTCAGAGTGGTCATGGTGTTCTCCGTAAAGTGGAATGTGGAAAGTAGAAAGCGCAAGGTGGAAAGTACAAAGCGGAAAGTGAAATGAGGAAAGTGAAAAAGTGAAAAGTGCAAGGTGGAAAGTACAAAGTGGAAAGTGAAATGAGGAGGGGATGCTACGCCATCCATGTGTCGGTGCAAAGTGC
>JACMOJ010000372.1 GCA_014378085.1 Burkholderiales bacterium
GAACACGCAAGACAAGCATTTGAGAACTGAATACCGTGCCTGCAATCTTTGCGAAGCCATATGCGGCCTCGAATTCAAGATTGATGGCGAAAAAATAATCTCGATTCGAGGCGACGACGCCGACCCCTTCAGTCGTGGCCACATCTGCCCTAAGGCTGTGGCGCTCAAGGATATCCACGAAGACCCTGACCGCCTGCGCAGACCATTGAAGCGCACGGGTAAAGATTGGCATGAAATCAGTTGGGATGAGGCCTTCGAATTGGCCGCTGAACGCATGGCGGCCCTGTTGCAGCAACACGGCAACAACACCGTCGGTTTCTACGCGGGCAACCCTTCTGTTCACAATCTCGGACACTTGTTAGGCATTCAGCAACTCGCCCGCCTGCTAAAAACGCGCAGTGCGTTTAGCGCGTCGTCGGTGGATCAATTGCCGCAACAACTCACCTCGCTGCTGATGTTCGGCCATCAATTCATGATCCCCATTCCCGACATCGACCACACTGATTATTTCCTCATATTGGGTGGTAACCCGATCGCGTCGAACGGCAGCATGATGACCGTGCCTGATGTCGCTAAACGACTCAAAGCGATTCAAGCCCGCGGTGGCAAAGTGGTGGTGATCGATCCGCGGCGCACCGAAACAGCAGAAATAGCCAGCGAACACCATTTTATCCGTCCCGGCACCGATGCGGCTTTGCTGATGGCGATGCTGAACGTCATTCGCGGTGAGGGATTGATGAAGCCAAACGCGGCGCTGCCGCTAAAAAATCTCGATCAGGCGCTCGACGCCATCAATCACATTACGCCGGAAATGGCCGCCGCGTCGACTGGTATCGCGGTGGACGAAATCAAGCGCATCGCCCGCGACTTCGCCAACTCGCGCACCGCCATCGCCTATGGCCGTATCGGTGCCTGCATTCAGCCTTTCGGTACCGTCGTGCAATGGCTGGTGCAGTTACTCAATATTGTGACGGGCAATCTCGATCGGGTGGGCGGCACCATTCCGACCGATCCGGTGATCCCGATTACCGGCCCCGGTACCCGTCCCGGCCATTACGCACAGTGGAAATCGCGCGTCAGTGGCTTGCCTGAATCGGGTGGCGAAATACCCGTTGCCGCACTCGCCGAGGAGATCCTCACGTCTGGCGACGGCCAGATCCATGGACTCATCACCAGCTGCGGCAATCCGGTGCTGTCCACACCAAACGGCAGGCAGCTTGATCGCGCGTTTGAATCACTGGACTTCATGCTCTCCATCGACATCTACATCAATGAAACGACGCGCCACGCCGACCTGATCCTGCCGCCAACGTCAGCTCTCAATCACGATCATTACGATTTGATATTCAACGCCTTCGCCGTGCGCAATGTCACGCGTTACAACGAAGCGTTCTGGGCACGACCGGAAGATGAACGCTACGACTGGGAAATATTTTCCGGAATCGGCGCAAAGTTGGCAGAAAAATTGGGCCGCGAATTCACACCTATGCCGGCGCTGCGACACATCATCGACGGCATGCTGAGAAAGAGCGGCAATCGCGAAGGCACCACCGTCGAATCCTTGAAAACAGCGCCGCATGGGATCGACCTGGGCGCATTGAGGCCGTCGTTGGCAGCGCGCATTGAAACAGCAGACAAACGCATCGATTGCGCGCCTGCGCCAATGCTGGCCGACATGACGCGTTTCAACAACGCGCTACTGGACGCCGCGCCAAAAAGTCTGCACCTCATCGGTCGCCGCCATGTGCGCAGCAACAATTCCTGGATGCACAACTACCATCGCCTGGTCAAAGGCAAGGCCCGCAATCAATTGCTGATGCATCCGGATGACCTTGCTTCGCGCGGATTGACCAGCGGCCAGGTCATCGAGCTGACCTCGCGCATCGGCAAGCTCAACGTTCCCGTTGAAGCGACCACGGACGTGATGCCGGGTGTGGTTTGCCTCCCGCACGGCTGGGGGCATGATCGCGAAGGTGCGCGCATGGGTATCGCCAGCGCACATGCAGGGGCGAGCTTCAATGACATCAGTGACGACAAGTTTCTCGATGCGATTTCGGGGAATGCGGCGTTGAACGGTATCCCGGTGGAAGTGCGGGCCGCCGGATGAAACCCTAACATTGGCGCGGCGTTTCGGGCATTTTTAACTCGGAAACCGCGCCAAATGGCGATCTGTGCTCAATCTTGGCGCGCTGCTGAAAGCAGCATTTATCAGTATCACCAGACCGACGCGGTGAATTTTCATTCCTGTTGCCGCATGACGCCTAACGTTCGCGCCGCCAATTGTGAACTTTCGCAAACTGCTGCCCTTTGCCTTGCCGCCGCACCCGTCACTAACAGATAATTTTCTCGTGGTTTTAGTGAGCTGCATTGGGAGACGCCCGATGTGCGCATCAGAACCAAGCAGAGAGGACGGGCAGCGACCATGACGAGCTACAAAACCGCGTTGGCAGGCAAACTGGAGGAGTTGACCGCCCTTCTCGACGACCCGCATGCGGACGATGACGATTGGGCAGTTGATTTGCTTTACACACTCGAAGCGATCTACGAGATCGCGCTCCATCCGGAAACGCCGATTGTGGCCGCATCGCGCGCGCAGCAGGCCGTCGCCGCGTAGTTACCGACATCCGTGCCGCATCCGCACGGCCTTGCGAGACAATTAACTGTTAAAGCGCCTCGATAAATCCCGAATCGCGCAGCGTTTTAGGTACGCTAACCAGTGATCCTGCATAGCGCACTTCACCCGCCGCTGAAATACGCGCGGTCAAATTCTCACTGGCATACACCATCACCCGACGCCATTTTTTTACACCGGTTGTGCACGCAAGCGGGTTGCGGGTGCGTACGCCGACGATACCCATGATCTCGAATTAAAAACGTATGGGTTGCGCCGCGCCGCGCCGTGGTCATCCCACGCACACGCGATTGCGACCACCCTCCTTGGCTTCATACAATCTGGCATCAGCGAGCGCGACAAGACCTTCAAAGCTCGTCTCATTGGTCAACGTCGCCAGGCCAAAACTCATCGTCAACTCTGGACCCGCCTGCTTACTTGACCAATCAAATTTCTCGATGGCGGTACGCAAGCGCTCGCAAATCTGTTGTACCACTTCATGTTCTGCCTCGGGCAGTACCAGCAAAAACTCTTCACCGCCATAGCGTCCAACCGTGTCGATCCCACGGCAGCCTTCTTTGAGGATACCTGCGACCACACGCAGCACTTCGTCACCAACGGCATGCGAATACTGGTCGTTAATCTTCTTGAAAAAATCGATATCCGCCAACGCAATCGAAAGCGGGCGACCATTGCGCATCGCACGCTCAAATTCATGATTCAGGATCCGATCGAGTTCGCGTCGGTTACTCAATCCGGTGAGGCTATCCTCCTTGGAAAGGCGTTCGTATTCCTTTGCGGCATTTGCGACCTGTAACAAAAGATGCGCTTTTTCCTTGTTGATCGATGCAAGTTTCTGCTTTTCCGCCTCTAAATCGCGGGTGCGCTCATCGATCATTTCCTGTAATCGTTGGCGCTGCATATTTAACTGCTTAACGCGACCGTGGTAGATGGCTAACACCAACACCACCAAAACGACTGCAAATACGATCCGAAACCACATGGTCTCGTGCAAATGTTGTTGCTTTTCAATTTTTAGCATCGCGCCAGGCTGGCTCCACACACCGCCTTCCCGAGCGGCTTCCACCCGAAATTCATAGGCACCGGAACCAACGTTCGTGTAGACCGCTTTCACTTCGCGCCCTGCGTCCTGCCAGCCGCCGTCAAAACCGACCAATTGATAGCGATAGCGGACTTTATCCGGGTCTACAAGATTCAGGCCGACATAGGAAATTTCCAGTCGGTGCTGTCCCCGTGGCACAACC
>JACMOJ010000373.1 GCA_014378085.1 Burkholderiales bacterium
CGTCAAACCCCCGGTGATATTGGGGTGATGCGCCATGAAGTGCACCACTGCGCGGACTTCCGGCTCGGAAGTCGGGTACGGCCCGGCACCAAATTGTTCGAACTCTTGTCGCCAGCCCGCTGGGAAGTTACGATTGAGGTCAAGACCCTGCTTGTCTTTATTGACCTTCACCGTGAAGCCGTCGTAATCATTCATCCTGCCCTCCGGCAGCATCCGGTAATAGTGTCCGCCGTATTCGGTTGGATCGCGCTCAATCATCAAGCGTGTTTCCACCGGGTGGCACTTCCAATTGCCGTTCGGGTCAGGGATGCGCATTGACAGGATGCGACCATCACAGTCGATGTCCTCGATATCGAGTCCGTCGACTGGGTCTTCATCAAACGGATACGGCCGCGTTGACGAGCGAATAATCTTCGGTCCGCCCTCATTTGCTGAGCGCATCGCCCATTCGGCCCCGTCTGGATTCATACGTGGACAAATGTAGAAGGCGCGGGTGTCGAGGCAGCGCGTGATGTCGTCGCGTTTGCCGTACTGCGTAACGAGGGTATTGATGAAGTACAACGAAGCAGTGGTCGCCGCCAACTCACTCGCGTGAATATTGCCGTCGATCCAGTAAGCAGGTTTGTCTGCAGCGGGGCCGGTGTTGGTGTTGGTCGCAGTCAGAACCCAAATATCGCGCCCCTCAAAACTCTTGCCGCAGGATTCGATTGAAAGAATTCCGGGGTAAGTCGCGGCGTACCATTGCAGAATCGCAGAAAACTCGGCGAACCGATAAAATCGGTCAAACTTAACTTCCATCAGTAACACTCCGGCTGGTGAAAGCGCCGAATCGGTGGGCAGATAAGAAACACCGCGGCGCTTGATAACGGTATTTTGACATTCTGATTAAGCAGTCACCGGAACTTTTTCGCGTTTTTGCTCTCACTTTCAATATGAAGCATCTTTTCAATTTTTGCCGACAAGGCAAGCGCATCACCGCCGCGTTGACCGTGCTGCTACTGACCGCAAGCCAGCTGGCCGTGGCGATGCACGCCTGTTCGTCGATCCAAATGTCCACTGCCGCCAGCCACATGTCGGTGGATAACGCACGGGATCGTGATTGTTCGGGTGACAGCGCCGGTGACACCGCAAGAGACACCAGTGGCAATGCGGCGCTGTGCAAGCAGCACTGCGAAAATGGCCACCAGAATTTTGCCAAGCCGCTTGTGGCGGATCACATTAGCGTGGTCGCTGTCTTTTCGATTCCGAGCATCATCTGTATCGAAACCGGTCACTCTGCGGCACCTCTCGGCGTCGACCGCGTTGCCAGCAATCCGCCCTTTCTGAGAAACGCGAACCTGCGCATCTGATGTCGAGCTGACATCGCTGCCCCGATTGTGTCGCCCGCGAGCCATCCACCCTTGGCGTGGGCTTTTATAAGCTACTCAGCGCTACTCAGGAAGTGTTATGCATCATTATTTTGTCTTATCTCCCAAGGCCGCGACCGCTGCGGTCATATCCGGTATCGGCATCTGTCTGCTTTCCTTTACCGCAAATTTGGAAGCAAAGCCCATCGCTTTTGCCGAAGCCGTTACCATGATGCACGAGCGCGACGCCAACATGATCTCAACCGAGGTGTACTACGCGCCTAAACATTGGTGGTCGCTCGGTATTGCCGACCTCAAAATGACATCTGACGATAAACAACGTGAAATGGACTCGAAGTACGCACAATTCAACTTTTTGTTGAAGCGCTGGAACATGCCAGGGGCGCAGGGCAACATCTTTGCCTCTGCTGGGTTTGGCTGGGCGGATTCGGTCAAACAGGGAGTGATGGGCGTTGTCCACCCGGGCCACAGCGTCGCGCAGACGGCGCGTTACAGTGAATCGGCCCGCCGATTTGTGCTACAGGGTGACTACGAGACGCGACAGTTCTACTCCAGTCTCAAATTCGACGTGCAACAAACGCCGCTATTCTACGAGCGTACCGATACCGGCCAGATCGGCTTTTCGCCAGTCGCACACGATTACGAAGACTTGGCGGTTTGGTTTGTCGCACAGGTCAAAAAGTATCGCGGCATGTCGGACAAAACCGAAGCTGGCGCATTTGTGCGCCTCTTCAAGAAAAACATTTGGGTGGAAATCGGCGTCACCGAGGGCCGCAAACCGCAAATGATGCTGATGGTTAACTACTAATCTACTAATATTTTTAATCACGAAAAGGAAATCAATATGAAAAAGCTAAACACGTTGCTCGCGTCTGTCACTTTGGCCGCGTTCTTCACCGCTCCTGCATTCGCCGCTCCCAAGACTATCCAGATTGGGCTTGATGGCTTGGTTTGTGCGTTTTGCGCCCAAGGGGTAGAGAAGAAAATGAAGTCACAGGCCGCCACCGACAAAGTTTTTGTCAGCATGGAAAAGAAAGTGGCTGTGGTCGCACTCAAAGATGGTCAAGACATTGCGGACGCCACTATCAAAGCGGAAATCACAGACGCCGGATACGTAGTTACCTCGATTGCACGTAGCGAAGAAAGTTTTGATGTGCTGACCAAGAAGATTAAAGCGGGCAAGTAATGTCGGCTCGCTCTTCCATTGACCCACAGGTCAGTGCTTCCCTGAACCCGCCGGCCAGTGCTTCCCTCGATCCCGCGCTGAAGCAAAACGCGGCGGCGTCGTTTCTGTCGCTGTTCACCAGCGGCAGCACGCTGATCTGCTGCGCGTTACCTGCGTTGTTGGTCTCCGTCGGCGCGGGGGCAGCGATGGCGGGTTTGGTGACCACGTTCCCACAAATCGTATGGCTGTCGGCGCACAAGATCGCGCTGTTCGCCATTGCTGGAGTGATGTTGATGGCAGCAGGGGTCATGCAATGGCGCGCGCGATCGTTGCCTTGCCCCGCCGACCCCGCACTCGCGGCGGCATGCACGCGAGCGCGCAAATGGTCGGTGGCGATCTATGCTTTTTCGGTGGTGATGTTTGTGACGGGTTTTTTCTTTGCCTTCTTAGCGCCAATAATTTTTGGCTAAAGTCGTTTATTGACGGGCATTTTCGAGCATTTATGCTTGTAAAGACCCGTCCTTATTAGACTTAAAATTTACCAAATCGTCACGCGCTGCTCAGGTGCCAAGTACATCTTGTCACCCTCTTTCACACCGAACGCGCCATAAAAGCCGGGTTGGTTGCGCACCGTGGCGGTACCGCGAACCTGACCCGGTGCATGGGGACCGGTTTTGAGTTGCAAAATCATCGCATCGTCGCGCGAGGCAGTGCGCCACACCTGCGCCCAGCCTAGGAACAATCGCTGATCGCCAGTAAAACCGTCAATCACTGGGCCTTCCTTGCCACCAAGTGACAACTTGTAGGCCTTGTAGGCGATTGCCAGACCCGAGTTATCGCCAATATTTTCTCCCAGCGATAACGCGCCATTGACGTTGTAGCCAGCAATTGGCGAGTAGGAAGAATACTGCGCAATCAGCACTTTGGTCTTAGCACTGAATCGTTCGCGGTCTTCTGCCGTCCACCAATCACGTAGATTGCCCACTTCGTCGTATTGGCTGCCAGCGTCGTCAAAGCCGTGGCCGATCTCGTGGCCGATGACGCCTCCAATCGCGCCGTAATTGACCGCATCGTCAGCGGCTGCGTCAAAAAACGGTGGCTGCAAAATCGCCGCCGGAAAAGTGATTTCGTTACGCAGCGGGCTGTAGGACGCATTTACCGTTTGCGGTGTCATGCCCCACTCCGTGCGGTCTACCGGTTTACCGAGGCGGGAAATGTTGCGCTTGTACTCAGCGGCAGCAACGTTCTTTACGTTCGCAATCAGGTCGCCCTTCACAATCTTGATTTCCGAATAATCACGCCACTTGTTGGTGTAGCCGATCTTCGGATTCATCGTCGCCAACTTCTTGCGCGCCTCTTGTTTGGTGGTTGGGCTCATCCAATCGAGGCTATCGATGCTTTGTCCAAAGGCGAGTTTCAAGTTATCCACTAACTTTTCCATCCGCGCCTTGTTCTCCGGCGGGAAGTGTTTCGCCACATATAACTTGCCGAGTGCGTCCCCAAGCGAGCCATCAACCAAACGCACACCCAGTTTCCAGTTATCTTCATTGGCGGGAACACCACGCAATACCGTTCCTGTGAAGGCAAAACTGTCATCCACAAACGACTTCGACAAGAACGGCGCATAGCGACTAATCACGTGCCACTTGAAGTACGCCTTCCAAGCACCGACCGGGGTAGCTTCCGCCAGTTTGCCAAACGCGGTGAGATAACTCGGCTGCGAGACCACCAACGAGCTGACCTTACCCTCCACTCCTGCTGCGGCGAGGTGCATGTTCCAGTCATAACCTGGAGCCAACTCATAAAGCTTGGCGACTTCAATGCGGTTATAGGTCTTTACCGGGTTGCGATTTTCAACACGTGTCCATTGGCCACGCGCAATCTCGGTTTCAAGCGCCACCACCGCGCGTGCGCTCGCAGCGGCCGCAGCCGCCGCGTCGCCCGTCGCCGCGAACATTTTTTCGATGAGGGCCTGATACTTCGTTCGTACTTCTACAATTTTTGCATCCGCATTATTGAGGTAGTAATCACGATCCGGCAGCCCCAGGCCGCTTTGCGAAATGCCGACGACATATTGGGTTGCGTCTTTTCGATCCTGCACCACACCCATCCCGATTGGCGCGGTGACACGCATCTGGTTCATGGATGCAATCATTTCGGCCAATTTGGATTTGTCCTTCATCGCGTCGATGCGGGCAAGGTCAGCCTTCAGCGGACTCGCGCCGAGCGTTTCGCGAAGCGCCTCGTCCATAAAACTGTCGTAGAGATCCACAATTTTTTGCGCTTCCGAACCCGACGGCAGATTGCCTTCTTTTTTCTTGCCGTCGATGATTGCACGCATGTTTAGCACCGAAAGATCGCGTAACTCATCAAAAGATCCCCAGCGCGATTTGTCCGCCGGCAGTACGGTATTTTTTAGCCAAGCGCCGTTGGTATAGGCGTAGAAGTCGTCTTGCGGCCGTACCGACTTATCCATGTTTTTTCGATCAATACCGGATGTCGGCACGACAGTCGCCGCCTTACTTGTGGACATTAACGCAGCATTGGATGCCGACTGAGCGACCGGCACATTGGTGGAAGCGGTAGCGGCATTGGTAACAGCAGCAGCGACGGCGGCAACAAGCGCTAGCGAATTTAGGCTTGCACGTGCAGTTGAAAATGAGAGTTTTGGTCGATTCAAGGTTTAGTCCTTACGCAGAAAAAATGAGGGTAAACGTTGCTGTGCGGAGAGGCTAAGACGCTACGTTCACAGCGCGGTCAGAGATTATGGCCGGGAGGCTGCGGTGAGTGAGCGACTCAAAGTAGCAAGTGTGGCGCGAAACGATAAAAACACTCGGTACAACGCCGACGATTTTTATGCATGCTTGAACTTCCGCCAAGCCCACGGCCCAAGCAGCATCGCGACCGTAATGGCGAGCAGCGTGGCCGACAGCGGTTTCTGTAGGAAGATCATCCAATCACCTTGGCTGATCGATAGTGAGCGCCGTAACTGTGCTTCGGCGAGTGGGCCCAAGATCATGCCGATGATGACGGGCGCGGTTGGGAAATCATAGCGTCGCATCACAAAGCCCAGCAAACCAATGGCGTACAGCAGGAAGATATCGAAGGCTGATTGACGCATGCCAAACACACCCAGCGTGGCAAAGATTAAGATGCCTGAGTAAAGCATGGGTTTGGGAATCTTCAGCAGCTTTACCCAAATCCCGACCAGCGGCAGATTAAGCACCAGCAACATCACATTACCGATATACATCGAGGCAATCAGCGCCCAAACCAAATCGGCAGAATTCACAAACAACAACGGCCCGGGTTGCAGGCCGTATTGCTGGAACGCCGCCAGCAAAATTGCCGCCGTCGCCGAAGTCGGTAGGCCAAGTGCCAGCAAGGTGGTCATGGTGCCGGTTGATGAAGCATTATTCGCGGCTTCGGGTCCCGCGACACCTTCAATGGCACCTTTGCCGAATTCTTCGGGGTACTTGGATAACTTTTTCTCCATCGCGTAGGAAAGAAAGGTCGGAATCTCCGCGCCACCGGCGGGAATGGCACCAAATGGAAACCCGATTGCCGTGCCTCGCAACCACGGCCCCCATGAGCGTTTCCAATCGTCGGCCGTCATCCAGATGGAGCCACGCATGGCATGCATCGTCTCCACCGTTTTGTAATCTTTGGACGCTGTCCATAGCGTCTCACCGACGGCAAAAAGTCCAACCGCAACGGTGACCACTTCAATGCCATCCAGCAGCTGCGGCACGTCGAACGCAAATCGCGCGGTTCCAGATTGGGAGTCAATCCCCACTAAACCGATGGCGAGTCCGATAAACAGCGCGGTGAGTCCCCGTAATGCCGAGCCGCCCAGCACCGCCGCAACGGTGGTAAAGGCAAGCACCATCAACGCGAAAAATTCCGGTGGGCCAAACCGAATCGCAACATCGACCACCAGTGGCGAGACAAAGGTCAGCGCGATGACCGTTAACGTGCCGGCGACAAACGAGCCAATGGCGGATGTCGCCAACGCAGCACCAGCACGGCCGCGCTTGGCCATTTGGTTACCTTCCATCGCCGTCACAATGGTGGCAGATTCGCCCGGCGTATTCAGCAAGATGGACGTGGTCGAGCCGCCGTACATCGCACCGTAGTAGATGCCCGCAAACATAATCAGCGCGCCGGAGGGGTCGATCTTGGTGGTGACGGGCAGCAGCAATGCCACGGTCACCGCAGGGCCAATTCCCGGCAGTACGCCGACTGCCGTACCTAGCGTCACCCCAATAAAACACCACATGAGGTTTTGCATCGTGAGCGCGAGGGAGAACCCTTGCGCAAGTGAATCTAAAACTTCCATCACTACCCCTTAGCGTTCAATTCCGCCCTCGATCGGACCGCTGGTGCGGAACACCACAAGCGCGACGCAACGCCGTTAGACCGGCAAGATACCGGCAGGTAGCCCGAGCCCAAGTCCGTAAGTAAAAAATGCGTAAGTGATGCCAGCGATGACGAGCCCAACAAATGCATTTCTGGCATACGCACGACTGTCGAAGCCGCGCGCGGCGAGCACAAATAACAACGTGCCGGCAATGACAAACCCGGCCGGCACAATCAGTAGTCCGTTTACGATCAGGCCGACAGAAATCCAGCAGAACGCTGGCCAGTTGGTTGGCGTGTCGAGGTGCTCGGTCTCATCCACCCCTCGAAAACCACCAGTCAGTGATTCCTTCAGCAGTAGCAGGCCGAGTAACAGCAACCCCCCTGATACGATCGCCGACATCAGGCGCGGCCCAACTTTGGCATAACCGCTCGCCTCGGGTAGCTGACTCGTGCCGTACGCGAGTGCCGTACCTACCAACACCACGCCAATACTGAGCAGAACTTGGCCCGCGTGTTTTGTTGCCGTTTTTGCCATAGGCGTGGTTGTTATTGTCATCGCCCCTCCTCTGTTGTTGTCGGCAGGTCAACTCACGGGCGGCACTATGTTCAAGCTCCCCCGCGCGTCCGGTGCGACTGCTACTTCTTCAGCGCAAGTTTGCCAAGGATGTCACCGATGCGCTTATTCTCATCGTCGATGTACTTGTTAAAACCATCTCCAGCCATATAGATATCGGTCCATTCCTGCTTGGCCAAGGCCTCTTTCCAGCCGACTGATTTCACAGTGATATCGAGTGCTGCCAACAGCGCTTTTTTCTGCACGTCGGTGATGCCAGGTGCGCCGAACACGCCACGCCAGTTAAACAGTTCGACATCAATGCCTTGGTCCTTCAACGTCGCGACATCGATTCCCGGGATCTTCTTATCGGAGGAAATAGCGAGTGCGCGGAATTTGCCCGCTTTGATCTGGGCTGCAAATTCGCTGTAACCCGAAACACCGGCAGTGACGTGGTTACCTAAAATTGCCGCTTGTGCCTCGCCACCGCCAGCATACGGAATGTAGTTGACCTTGGCGGGGTCAACACCAACCGCCTGCGCAATCATGCCGGCGAGGATGTGGTCGGTACCACCCGCACTACCACCGCCCCAAGACACCGAACCCGGGTCGGCCTTGAGCTTTGCAACCAGATCTTTCATGGTCTTAATCGGTGAAGCGGCTGGCACCACAATCACTTCGTATTCCCCCGTCAAACGCGCAAGCGGCGTCACCATGCTGAGGTTCACCGCAGATTTATTTAAGATGATGCCGCCAACCATCACCATGCCGCCGACCATGATGGCATTGCCGTCACCCTTTGAGGTATTAACAAACTGCGCCAAACCGATCGTGCCGCCTGCGCCGCCTTTGTTGTCGAACTGGACGTTTTTGACCGCACCCGCTTTCGTCATCGCTTGCGCGAGGATACGTCCGGTGGTGTCCCAACCTCCACCGGGATTGGCGGGGATCATAAACTTCACACTATCCAACGCGGAAGCGGAAATGGCGAACGATGACGCTAAGCCTACAACCAGTGCGCCAAGCAGGCGGCTCACGGACATTTGACGGGCGGAATAAATCATGCTTTCTCCTCGTGTTTTTTTCAGTTTGGTTTGCGATCCTGCGCCAGTCTATCGCGACCGCGCCAAAAAAGAAAAAGCCCGGCGACCTTTCGGACGCCGGGCAAACCGCTCTCGGAGGAGAAATTGACGACGATTGCTCATCGCAAGTCTTTGCATGCAAACGCCGTGCCAACTCATCTAACCAATAAAATCAAACAGTTACCAACATTCAGAAGATATTGCACCGCACCATTGTTGCGCATCCAACTGATTGATTGCGCATTCATGGGGCAAACGGGCCCATCGAACACGATCACCCATTAGGTATGCCGTTGCCACTCCTTCACGTAACGACCGCAAATCGGTCGGTAGTAGTCGGTAATTTTCTCGATGTCTGCCAATGTGTCGCCTGTCGGCTGAAACAACGGTCCAAAACCGACCACTTTGCGTTTGAAGTCAAAGTAGGCGAGACAAATCGGCACTCGGGCCGCGTATGCAATATGAATAAATCCGGTCTTAAAGCCCTTATCAAGACGACGTGTTCCCTCCGGTGCCATCGCGAATACGATGCGGTCTGCAGCGAGAATCGCGTCAGCACAATCGCCAACCACGCCATTCGGTTTTGAACGGTCTACGGGAATACCGCCGATGGCGTGCATCCACTTGCCAAACATGCCACTAAATAAGGTGTGTTTACCCAAGAACGAAATACGCAGGTCGAGCGCAAACAGCGCGAGTACACCAATCACAAAATCCCAGTTGCTGGTATGCGGCGCGACGCTGACCAATAGCTTACGAACGTCAGGTAACTGCCCCTCAAACTGCCAGCCGGCACAACGCATCATGCGGCGGCCAAACCAGCGCGTAAGACGGTTGTCACGCCGCTTAAACCCGGACGGCACAACAAGCTCTGCGGGATGCACAGGAGGGGCGGTCATGTTGTCCAGCAAAAGCCGCCGCACCGCTGCCTAGATGAACGCGGCAACACTATTGCCGCTTGATGGCCGCCAACGCTTCCTTCAAGCTGTCCTCAGAAAGTGCGTTGACACCCACCGAAAGCGCCTCCGCAAGGGGTATCGCCGACACCGGCAATTTGGCGATGTTGACCTTTTCGACAAACTTTGCGGCGGCACCGGCCACGCGTAACAGCGCGTCTCGGTCGGAGACCATGAGTTCGATTTCGCTGCGCAGCATTTCGACGGCTGGGTGATCCTTAGATGATTTCATATTGTCAGTGGTCTTTATAAAATTGGTTAAATCGGAGTGAGGGCTGTTGGTCATTTGTCATTTGTCATTCGTCATCTTTTATTGTCGACTAACGCCCGTGATTAATTTAAGGAACTAGCTGCGTGCCGCAATCGGCAGGTTCAACAGCAAGTTCTGCGGCTTTAGTTTCAGCACATGTTCCTCATTGGTGGCCATACCAAGATACACCGGTTTCCCCTGCACGTCAGCGCGCATATCGGCGGGGTCAAGAAAGTCGACCCGGAACAAGCCGATGAGGCGCGCGAGACGTGCCGGCGCGACCTCGCGCCCCTCATACAGATCATTGAGGATTGCAGTCGATTCGACATCAAGGCCGATGTGCCAACGCCACGCTTCATCTTCAATTTTTACTAGCGCCGTGACGGTCACGTCAATACCAAAAAAATGCTGAATCCAGCGACCCAAAAGTGCCGCGAGCGCGTCCAAACCCGCCGCGCCGTGTGAAAGGTCAATGACATACCGATAACGATTCTCGGAAAACCAATACAGTTGTGCGTTTTCATGCGACAAAACATCCATGTTCATGGTTCGCATCGGTGTGCCTTGCTGCGCAAACAACCGTCCCACACTGCCGAAACCGCCAGACTCGGCAAACACCTGAATCGTCTCGGCGTCCGCACTCAACACGCGGTTGTTTTCAGTTGACACCCGCTGACGTCGAAAGAAAAGTTCTCCGGCACGCACCGCATAGACCCCGTCGGCTGCGCGGGTTGCATCGAGCGTTGGCTCAGCTAAGATGCCGCGGACGATCGCTTGCGCCGCCATATCGATAAACACCGGCGGAAAATCAATCGCGCCTGCGCTAAACGCCTGTAGATAGAAGCGTTCGAGCGTTACCGCGTCGGTCAACAGTTTGCGGAAGCGTAGGAAATACATGTAGTTTTGCCGCGTGTCGGCATCTTCAATGCCAGCCAGTTCCTCAGCGGCAACCACTCGCAAGGGAGATACCACCAATGCAGCGTGCAGGGCACGCTCTTTGGGGCCAGATTCGGCAATCGGCGCGAGTTCTGCACGCATCAACACAGCGCGCAGATACTCCGGCGTAACGCGCAGCCAGCCGCGATCGTTAACGGCGAGCTGGCCAAAGCCGGAATCAACCCAGAAATCTTGCATGTTGGAAGTTTAGCTGGTGTCCGAGCCGGAACCATTTCCCGACCAAACTGCCTGAGTCTGTTGCATAAGAGCCTTGCAGGGGTTTGGTAGTGCAAGAAATGCGGCGGCTACATCGGCAGGGTCGGACGGCGGGTGACGGCTAAGCTGTTGAAATATTGGCGATTCACCCAACCTGCTCGGCTAATATCTCGACCAAGCGCCAAGCCAAAGTAAGCCAGCACCAAACAAGCGGCAAAAAGCCGATAAAATTGCGGCAGCCAAGTTATCCACTTTAGGACCCAATCTATGAAACGTGTCTTTCTATTCCTGCTGACCAATATGGCCATCATGCTCGTGCTCACAATTGTGACGAGCGCGCTGGGCGTCAACAAGTTCATGACCGCGAACGGCCTGAACCTACCCATGCTGCTGGCGTTTTCCGCAATTGTTGGTTTTACGGGCGCGTTTATATCGCTATTGATCTCAAAACCGATGGCCAAGTGGTCGACCGGCGCACAGGTGATTAAAACCCCACAAAACGAGACTGAGCGGTGGCTCGTCGCCAGCGTGCAACGCTTGGCAAACAAAGCCAACATCGGCATGCCCGAAGTTGCCATCTTCCAAGGTGAAGCGAATGCGTTCGCCACCGGCGCATTCAAAAATTCCGCCCTCGTGGCCGTCTCAACCGGGCTACTTGAATCGATGACCAAGGAAGAAGTCGAAGCGGTACTGGCGCACGAAGTTGCCCACATCGCCAATGGCGACATGGTCACCCTGACGCTGATTCAAGGCGTCGTGAATACGTTTGTGGTGTTCCTCGCCAAGATCGTCGGCTACGTGGTTGACCGTATGGTGTTGGGTAATAAAAACGACGCACCTGGCATTGGCTATTACGTGACTGACATCGTTTGCCAACTGGTGCTTGGCGTGCTCGCCTCGATCATCGTTGCTTGGTTCTCCCGCCAGCGCGAGTTCCGTGCCGATGCCGGTGCCGCTCATTACGTTGGGAATCCAGCGCCGATGGTGAACGCGCTGCGTCGCCTCGGTGGCCTAACACCAGGAGAGTTGCCAAAATCCATGGCCGCCTCTGGCATTTCCGACAAAGCCGGTGTGATGGCGCTGTTTTCAAGCCATCCGCCGATCGAATCGCGCATTGCTGCATTGCAAAACCGAACGTAACGTTGGAATTCATCGTCCAGACAAAAACGCCGCCCCGAAGGGCGGCGTTTTGTATTTTGAATGATGTTCGTCTACTTCTTAAAAAGCCCGAATAAGCCGCGTTTCTTCTTGTCATCTTCCTGCTCGACTGGCGTCGGATCAGCCTGATATTGAACCTGCTTCGCAGTCGTTCGCGGATAGTTACTGCCGCTAGTGCCAAACGCCGCCTTTCGGTTGTAAACCTCAAAATTTGTTTCGGTCTTGCCAATAAACAGCTTCGCCAGATCCTCAAGCGACTTATCGTTGATCATTGAAGGCTCAAGCGTATACAAAGTCGGGCCGAAGTCCTCTACGTTCTTCAGCTTAAACCGAATTACCCCCTCTTCGTAATCGCCAACAATGTCCGCTCCACAAATGACTTCGTTGTTAATTGTAAAAAATTCATGGGTAATGACGCGGCGTTCGTTACGCACGACCTCCGACGTAAAGCGCATATTGTTTTGCCAAAGCAAATCGCGAAAACGCTCAATCGCTTCCGCTTCACGCTTGATGGTGAAAGTATTTGGCTTAGCGCGACGAAACGTGACTGTCAGCTCTTCGTAATGTTCAGTGTTGCTTCGCTGTGCGGTGCGGTAGTCGATTCGATAGTCACTCTGCACCAAGCCGTCCATCTTGCCGACGGTGAGCAAGTTGTAGGAGCGGTCACATGCAGGCTTCACCACGTTGAGTTGGCGGAACAGCTCGTGCAGGTACTTAAACAGCGTGCGAAGTGCATGGTCAACTTGGATCGCATTGGCCTTGAGCGATTGCGTGCGTTCCGCTTCTTGATTCTTTAGCGACTCGGCTTCCTTCTTAAGATCGTCGAGTAAACCCATAATTGAAACCCCTTGCTTACAATATTTGATTGTGCGTGAATGAAAGGTCTGGTGTGTGTGACCCAATCACCGCCTCGCACCATGTTTTGATTTTATCCGCAACGCAGACGACTCGGCATTTTATCGCAGCCCGATTCACTTGCAGTACCCCATTTGCGTCAATCCTCGTCAAAACCTTACTTAACCTGCCAGCCGCCCATGTCAGCCGTCATTCTCGCTTTAGATCAAGGTACTACCAGTTCGCGCGCAATTATTTTTGACCAAACTGGTGCCACACTCGCCAGCGTCCAGCGGGAATTTACACAGCATTTCCCAAACCCTGGATGGGTTGAACACGATGCCAACGAGATCTGGGCTGACCAGCGTGACGTTGCTGCCGAGGCGATTGCAAAGTGGCGCATAACCCATGGTGGCCACGGCGGTTCAGGGTCCATCATTGGTGCCATCGGTATCACCAACCAGCGTGAAACCACTGTGCTTTGGAATCGGCAAACCGGCATACCCATCGCCCCCGCCATCGTCTGGCAGGACCGTCGAACCGCCGCCTATTGTGATGAGCTGATCAAATACGGCCATGAGGACGGAATTCGCGCCAAGACCGGTCTGGTGATTGACCCATACTTTTCTGCGACAAAAATCCGCTGGCTGCTAAAACATGTGGCAGGTGCCGAGGCAAGTGCTGCACGCGGGGAGCTGGCGTTCGGCACCATCGACACTTGGTTGGTCTACAACCTTACCGCGGGCAAAGTTCATGCTACAGATGTCTCGAACGCGTCGCGCACCATGTTGTTCGATATCCATCACCTGCAATGGGACGACGAGTTACTGAGGCTAATGGGCATTCCGCGTTCCATCCTGCCGCAAATTGTCAGTTCTAGCGGCCTTATTGGCGAAACCGCATGTGACGGACTGCCACCTGGCATACCGATTTGC
>JACMOJ010000041.1 GCA_014378085.1 Burkholderiales bacterium
ACTAGCATTGGTGGGGTCGCTGGCAACATTTGGCCCTGAGAAGTCCGCCAGTGCTAGTGTCGTGGTTCGTATTTAATGCAACTTCATTTCCGACTCACCGGTCAACTCCTTCCCCCGGCGACGGGTGGTGAGGCAAGGGTTTCGCGACGTACACGTTGCGCTTGCCGAACGGCATTCCCGTGCAAGGGAATGCGCGTCCTGCAAGGAAGGTTGGGATGGGGGCGATGCTTGCGGATAAGCCCCCATCCCAACCTTCCAGCCCCATTTTCATGGGAGAAGGAGGCGCAAAAGGCGACCCTTAGTTATTACACACATAACTTCCAAACAGAGTGAAGCGACACACCTGGACGCGCGCAATCCCAGATCGCCGCACGCTACCCAACCGGCGTAATCAATCGCCCATCAGCAAAAAACCCCCGCAGATTCGCCAACGTCAAATCAGCCATCGCCTGCCTTGTTTCATGCGTGCCGCTGGCGATGTGCGGCAACAGCACGACATTGTCGAGCGAAAGTAACGCTTGTGGCACTTGCGGTTCATTCTCGAATACATCCAGTCCGGCACCAGCAATTTTCTTATTGACCAGTGCACCCACCAGCGCCGCCTCATCGATCACCGAGCCGCGCGAAATATTGATGAGAAAGCCATCGGCGCCTAATGCCGCGAGGATATCGGCTGAAACCAGATGCCGGGTTTCCGGCCCACCCGCGCTGGCAATTACCAAAAAATCCGCCCATCGCGCCAGATCAATTAGCGACGCCTCGTAAGTGAATCCCACGTCTTCAACGCGCCGCCGATTGTGATAGCGCGTTTCCATATCAAAGCCCGATGCGCGCTCGGCAATCGCACGACCGATACGGCCAAGGCCAAGAATTCCCAGGCGCTTGCCGCTGACACGCGTCTGCAAGGGAAATGCACCACGCGGCCAATCGCCGCGCCGCACGAATCGTTCTGACGCCGAAATGCCCCGCGCCACATCGATCAATAATCCAAACGCAATATCGGCCACGCAGTCGTTGAGCACGTCGGGGGTATAGCCGACGGGGATGCCGCGCTTTACAGCGGCGTCGATGTCTATCGTGTCGTAGCCCACTCCGAAACTGGAGATCACTTTCAGGTTCGACAGCGCATCGATCAGCGCGGCATCGGCTCCCCAGCGCGCGGAGGTAGCGAGGCCGACGAACTCACTGCCGTGCGACGCAAGATATGCCGACGGGTCCGGCTCCTTCCACAACTGGTGAACATCGAACTCTGCTGCCAGCGCTTTTTCGAGGGCGGGCAGGTAGGCGCCTTTTTGCAGTACGCGAGGTTTCATGGATATTGGCCAGCGCTAATTGGGAGACATGGTCGAAATAAAATCCTCAACGAGTTTAACGGGCGCACCCGCAAGCGTCGCCGCGTCTGTCAACGTTTTGATCGCCCCTGCAGACACCAATAGCCCATCGCGCAGGTGCCGCGCGCGCGTATGACGCTCAACGTCGCCCGGCAACAACACCGGCTTTCCATCCACTGCAGGCGTTGCCGATTTGATCCACTCTGCAAATCGTGCAGCCTCGGTCACGATCCAGTCATCCGCTGCGAGCAGCGTGGGATCGATGGCGATCACGGTGAAGTTGTTGCAGTTGATTATCCGATCCGGTCCACTCGCACCGCCACCGGAAATCGCGCCCGCCATCAAATCGACCATCAGCGAGAGCGCATACCCTTTATGGCCCGCATCCAGCCCGCCCAGCGGCAGCAGCGAGCCGCCGTCGTAAAGCGCTTTGGCGTCGGTCGTGGACTTCCCCTCGCGGTCAACTATCCAACCCTTAGGTACAGGCTTGCCGGCGTCGCGATTGAGCCGCACTTTACCTTCGGCCACAACCGACGTCGTGAGATCGACCACGATGGGCGCACCTCCTGCGACCGGCATGCCCCAGGCCAGCGGATTAGTCGACAGCCGTCCTTCACGTCCACCCCAAGGCGCCACCCTCGGCATGGAAAGTGTATTGACGAAATGAAATGACACGCAGCCCAATTCGGCGGCGAGCGCCACCCAGTCGCCGAGGCGGCCGACGTGCGCACTGTTGCGCAATGCAACCAGTGCGATTCCCTGCGTTTTCGCTTTTGCACACGCGAGGCGTGTCGCGTGTTCGGCACCGATTTGCCCAAAACCCAAGCCGCCTTCAAGCACCGCAAAGCCCGGGCCGTCGTTAACCACAACGGGCTCTATGCGACAAACAATTTCGCCTTTTTGAATCTGCTCCACGTATTGCCTGACGCGTAACACGCCGTGCGACGCATGACCAACAAGATCGGACATGACGAGATACCGAGCGACAACGGCAGCTTCATTCTCACTTGCGCCCGCCGCAACGAGAATTTTCGCAGTGAGGTCTTCAAGCGCGCGCGGCGTTGCGTGCAAATCAGCCGACACGTGACATCAGCTTTTAAATTTATCGCGTAGCGCCTGCGTGGCACCCCGGAAAACACCGAGATCGCTGCCGACCGCAACAAACGTGCAGCCCCATTCCATGTAGCGGCGCGCATCGGCTTCGGCGGGCGCAAGTATGCCGCTTGGTTTGCCGTTGGCGCGCGCACGCTCCAGCAAATGCTTGATCACAGCCTGCACTTCCGGATGACTCGGGTTACCGAGATGGCCGTACGCAGCGGAGAGGTCGCCGGGCCCGACAAAAATCCCGTCCACACCATCGACTTGCGCAATCGCATCGACCGCGTCGACCCCGGCACGGCTTTCGATTTGCACCATCACCGCGATATGGTCGTTAATGGTCGCGAAATAATCGGGCACGGTCCCATAACGGTTATTGCGCTGCGAAACCGAAATGCCACGGATACCCGCCGGCGGGTAACGCGTTGCGGCCACCGCATTCTTCGCCTGCTCGGCTGACTCGATAAACGGGATAAGGAAATTATGAAAACCCGCATCGAGCAGGCGCTTGATGATGACCGGCTCGTTCCAGGGCGGGCGTACCACCGGCGCACTCATGCTGTCCTTCAGCGCCATCATTTGTGGGATGAGCGAGATGACGTCGTTCGGTGAATGTTCCGCGTCGAGCAACAGCCAGTCAAAACCGGCGAGCCCGAGGATTTCAGTCGTTATCGGATTGGCGAGCGAACACCAGCAGCCGGTGAGCTGTTTGCCCGCCAGCAGGTCGCGGCGAAAATTGTTGGGCGGGGTTTGGTAAGGTGACATGAAAGCTCCGTGAGTAAAGGGGAACGAGGGCCTCAGACTTAAGTGTGGTTCGACAAGCTCACCACGAACGGGCTAAATAATCATCGTTCGTCCTGAGCTTGTCG
>JACMOJ010000374.1 GCA_014378085.1 Burkholderiales bacterium
GTGTCGGTGAAGGCTAGCGTCGTTAACGCCACCGCGTTCGCGTTCGTCACCGCAATGTTCATCGTCGTCGTGCCACCCACCGAAATGCTCGGCAACACAAAGCTCTTTGCCGTCGTCGGCGCAAGCAGGCCCACCCCAAGAGTCTGATTTGTTACGCCGTTTTTAAGGTTGGAGGACGTCGCCGTGATTTGCGCCGCGCCGTTTGTGTAGCTTCCTGAGACAGATGATGTGAGATTGACACTGATGGTGCAGGTCGATACACCCGCGGCGGAATCTACGCCTGTACCTCCCACCGTAAACGTTCCATTGCCCGCGGTCGCAGTGATTGTTGGCGTTCCGCCGCATGAATTTGTTACCGCCGGAGTTGCTGCAATCACCAAATTCGTTGGGAAGGCATCCGTGAATGTGATTCCACTCCTCAATGGCGCACCAGCCAGGTTTGCGATCGTGAATGTCAGGGTCGTGGTCCCACTGATGCCAATCGAGACCGGAGAAAACGCTTTCGTCAGTACTGGTTTGGGTGTGTTGGTAAAAGTACACGTGATGTCATCATTGGCGGCTGGCGTGAGATTGAAGGTTGTTGTGGCGCCGGTTGGCATTACCGTCGGAGACCCAGGCGTCGCATTGGTGCAACTGTAAGCGGTGGTGTAGTCGGAAAGCGCGCCGCTGGCGGCGGTCTCCGTAAACGTGATCGCGGTTGCGGGCGATGAACGGAACGATGTAGATGAACTCAACGCCACTCCGCTCGTGGTCGTCGTGACCGGAGCGACAATTGATGTGCCCGTGTCGTCGGTCAGCGTTCCACCGCCGGTTGCCGTAATGGTGAACTGATCAGTTCCGACGGCCCGCGCAACGATCGATTTGACCATCGTAATGCGCGGCTTTTTCGTATTGGTGATGGTGCAATTTGCGCCAAAGTTAGCGGCGGTAAAGGTTGCCGTGATGACGCGAGTCGCATTATTCACAACCGTAGGGTTGCCCGAACCAGCCCCGGCTGTACAACTAATTGTGACGCCCGGCTCCCAAAACGGTGCTAGCGCTTCGGTTATTGTCATGGTGTTAGTGCCAGCCGCGCCGAGCGGTACCGTTATCTGCTTTGTCTGCCCGGCCGTCAACGTTTGTGTTGTCGAGATGCCCGCTAGCGTCCAAGCCGGTGTCCCACTCGTTGCGGTGGACGTAAATGAGAAACCCTGCGGATCTGCGGCAGGCACCGTGGCCTTTGTAATATTAATGTAAGCGTTAACAATAATGTCTGTAACGCTGGACGCTATATTGGCAGAGCATTTTGAGACAGTACCGGGGACCAACGCGGCAGAACAGGCCGCAAAGCTACCATTGTTGGTGGTAGATTGACTCCATGAAATTAAGTACGGTAGCACCACCTTGTTAGATCCAGCCAGCGGCGTGCATCGAACTTTTACGCCCTGAATTTGCAGGGGTATGCCCGGTGGGTTCGCGACGGTTCCGGACGTAACATCACCGCAAGCGTCGCCATCGGCAGGGTCATTGTAGAAGACTGCGCTGAACGCTGATGAGGTGGGCGTTACCGCGAGGGAACACAGATTGGCCACATTGTTTAGCTGCGGGTCGTTTGCGGTTTGGCCAAAAAAGAGACCAATGTCATAACGCGCTGGCGCACCTTTTCCGATTAGCGCGACGAGGTCTAGCACGACATCACTACCCGCAACGCAACTAGCGAGCGTGTTTGCCGCGGGTTGCGTAAATGAGACGCCAGAACTAACGTCGTTCGCTGTGCAACCTAGGGTGCCGCCGAATCGCGTGCCTGCACAAGATTGATTCTGCAAAGCAGTCACACACGTTTCAGTTGGCGACCCGATACACGGTGTTTGTGCCACCACGCTTGGTGCCCAAGATAGCCAAAGCGCAAAAGCAAGCCCGAGCAACAGGTTCGCTCGGTTTTCCCGAGAGCACGGTGTTCTGATCATCTCAGTCGGCAACGTTAACATCGCAAATTCCATCGGCGCGCCAACACGCCCCGGTCATCAACGGTAGCGCGGTACTCGTCAAATCTAGTTTCGTGATGTTGTCCGATTGTATTCAAGTTATTTTCGGCTATGTGCTGTTGCTAGGGTGCGTTTCGCGCGGCAGCCGGCAGCGTTGCATTCGCTGCTGAATCTTGCACTGGACCGACCGTTTTTGTCCCACTCGGCGACTTCCCATCGCCCGACGCTTTGAACAGATCTTCATCAAACTTGTAGCGCAGCCGCACAAATACCCCTTTGTTGGTGTAATCGCTTGCGGTGAGGTCTTGATCTTTGTAGCCAAACCAGTTGTAGCCAGCGGAGAGCCACAGGTTCTCCATCACCATAAAGCCAAGCTCAACACCCAAGCCATATTGCTTCGCTGCTTTACCTTGACTGAACATCGTTGAAGTATTCAGTGCGACGTCCCAGCGAGGTGCGACTTCCCAGATCGCACGTGCACCGAGCAGCTGGGCGTTTGATTTGCTGGTAATGCCGTTGGAGCCTTCGTTCACGCGTTTCGCCGCGTACCGGCCGGAGAAAGTGAACGGCTTTACCGGTTGCCAGCTAGCGTGCAGTGAAACCATCTCAACCGTGCGCTTGAGCTTGACGTCAGCCTGTGTCGTATCGTTTTCCGCACGATGCTCGATACGACCCAGGGCGTTCCACGTGTCGTTGTCCGTATCGCGATAGGCTAGACCAAGCTGCATACGTTCCTGTTTATTTTCACCAGCCGTCTGGCCCTTATTCTTGATAACCGAATACGTGTTACGTCCCAACAGCGTCCAGTCACGGTTTAGTTTTGAGGCAAGTGCAATGGTAGAGAGGATGGAATCCTGATTCTTGCCGTCACGCAGCTCCAAACGCGATGACGCTTTCCACAGCGGGTTCGCGGTGTATTCCAGCCCGAACGTTAGTGCTTTGGACTCTGCGTCACCCTTACCGGAAAGCGCATGGACCCGCTCAAATCCTGTCTGTAGCTTGACGCCTTCAGCGATTTTCCATGTGTTGCGCAGACCCAGTGCAGCCTCAGCATCACCGCCAGAAATCGCATCACGAACCCGATACTCACTAAACAGGTTACCGTCTTTCATGTACTCGGTATTGACACCGAATACCGTGGCGTTTTGGCGCTGCTGCGCATTCAGGCCATACGGGCCAGTGATGGAAGAGGCAAATTCGTGCCTTGCATACACACGTGCCAGTTTGCTGATTTGGTACTCACCACCAACGGCGAGAATCTTGCGGCTGGTATCACGCAAGTCAAACTCGGCTTCACCATAAACATTTGAATTCTGGATACCGGGAATGCCACCCGCTAACTTTGCACGAACAGTGGTGACCTCATTATTGGTGAAGTTAGACGGGGTTGGTGGCGCCACTTGCGTTGAGGCTGGCGCGCTCGGCACCGTATTCTGCGATGTGCTTGTCGCAGGGGTGGGTGCCGGGGCGACCTGCGCCTGACCTTGGACTTCGCGCGCGTGCCGCAACCCGACTTCCAAACGCAGACCTGCCCCAAACGACTTCTCCACGCTCAGCATGACACCTTCGCGTTTACCACCGCTCGCTTTGTCTTCGCTTACCAACAGCTCACCGAGAATGCGCGTTTTCTCATCAAGCCGGTATGCCAGCTTACCGGCGGCTTCAGCGCGTCCTCTCGATACATTCGAGCTTTGATTTTCAAAACCCACGTCGGCTTTTGCAATCGAAAGATTTGCATCTAGTGCAGCCGACTGATGTTTGAGTTCGATTCTTCCCGCATTCCCCTTTGCCGTCGCCGACGAATTCCCATCGGCGGCACCGTCACGGCTGGTCTGCGCCAGTTCAGCAATCAGGAACGTCTTGTCGGCGAGTTTGGATACAGCGTTCACGCCCGTCATCCGAAACTTACTCATCGGGTTGCGATCATCAACGACCATCGCGCCGACTTCGATGCGGTCGGTCACTTTGAATTGCACATCTGCGCCAGTAACCCAAAAATCAGCGCCGCCTTGATCGACTTCGTAGGTGATGCGCAGCGACTGTGGGTTCAAGTTTTCATCCAGCGACGGCACTGGTGCTTTCAGCAGCACGCGACCGGTCAGTGGCTCCAGCTCGTAGTCGACAAATCGAATCAGCGGAACCGCCCGTAAAACAACCGCGGTCTGGTTGCGATCACGCGTGAGCACTTCGACTTTCTCGCTATTTAGCAGGCCACCACGGCGGGTCAGTGTGAATGGCCCCGAGGTTCCGTTCGCGGCGAATTCATCAATGACCTGGCGGAGCGAATCGCGGCTGGCAAATACGTTGGCCGATACGCGGTTGTTCTCGTAGTGTTGCACGATACCAGTGAGCGAGCGGCTGTAATTAGACAAACGACGATTCTCAGTTGATACCGCGGTATTAAAGTCACCGTAAAGCAGGTATGACTTCTTGTTGTCAACACGCAGGTAGAGTTTGCCGGTTGATTGTGCATCAAAGGTACGGATTGAGGAATCACCATAGACGGGGTAGTAATCCTCTGGCTGAATATCGCGGAACAGGCGTTCACGTGTGGTCTTTTCCGAGTCATAAGCGAGGGTCAGAAGGTATTCCCCCTTGACCTTGCCTTTGATGAATAGTGCTGCTCTACCACCGGCCTCGGTTTTGCCAGCATTCCAGTTGCGTGAGAGATGGGCAATTTCTTTCTCAAAGCCATCCTGCTCACGCGTCGGAATCAAGGCGCGCGCGTCCATACGGCGAAGGTTAATGACACCTTCGATGATGCCTGCCGCAATCATTTCGCGAAGGTCCGGTAAATAATCGATCGCCTGCTCGTGTTTCACAATGCCGGCAGCGATAAACAGTTTGCCGCTGGTGGGCTCATTTGGCGGCA
>JACMOJ010000375.1 GCA_014378085.1 Burkholderiales bacterium
AAAAATATGGCGACGAGGTGCGGGTGCTGGAGATCGGTTCGTCGAAAGAACTCTGCGGCGGGACGCACGTGGCGCGCACCGGCGACATCGGCCTTTTCAAGATTGTGTCGGAAGGCGGCGTCGCGGCTGGCGTGCGGCGTGTTGAAGCGGTGGCTGGGCTGGTTGCCTTCGATTACGTTCAGCGCATGAATCGTGCGATGGAATCGGCTGCGGCGATGTTAAAAGCGCAGCCGAGCGAGCTTGGTGCCAAGATTGGACAAACGCTCGAATACGTCAAGGCGCTAGAAAAGCAACTCGCACAGTTTAAGTCAAAGCTCGCCGCATCGGCGGGGGACGAATTGCTTGGACAGGCCAAAGATGTCAATGGCATCAAGGTGCTCGCCGCGAAACTTGACGGCGTGGATGCGAAGGGTTTACGCGAGACGATGGATCAGCTGAAATCAAAATTGAAGTCGGGCGTAATTGTTCTTGCGGTTGTTGAAGGCGACAAAGTGCAAATCGCTGCAGGCGTGACGCCCGACCTCATCGGTCGCTTCAAGGCGGGTGAACTGGTGAATCACGTCGCGCAACAGGTGGGCGGCAAAGGTGGCGGCCGACCAGACTTTGCTATGGCTGGAGGAAATGACGCTTCGAACTTGATGATCGCGCTGGCGTCAGTTTACGACTTGGTGACTGCAAAATGATACTTCATCTTGTCTGGTCGCGTTGCCCGAATCGGCTTGGCGCATCCCCACGCGGGCCCCTGCTTCCGGCCTCTCGTGCATACCCATCCATGGCTATGGCGGGTGGTACAAATCCAGCAGGCATTGGTGCAGCGCTGGATTCAGTCGCCGCGTGGGTATCTTCAAAGTAATCAGGGAATCAACATGTCCACCCCGCTCGACATCGTTCAAGGCAATTTGAAACAATCCAAACAGGCGCTGGAGAACCTTCTGGATTCGCCCACCGCACTTGCCAACATCGTGGCGGCGGGCGAACTGATGGGGCAATCGTTCGACAACGGCGGTCGGGTTTTTTCCTGCGGTAACGGCGGCAGTATGTGTGATGCGATGCATTTTGCGGAGGAGTTGTCGGGCCGCTACCGCGACAACCGCAAGGCCTTGCCAGCAGTTTCCATTAGCGACCCGTCGCATATCTCGTGCGTGGGCAATGACTATGGCTACGACTTTATTTTTTCGCGTTACCTGGAAGCGCATGCAAGAGCAGGTGACGTGTTGCTCGGCATCAGCACCAGCGGCAAGAGCGGGAATGTGATTAAGGCGGCTGAGTATGCAACCGCCAACGGTATTCATGTGGTGACACTAACCGGTAAGGCCGACAGCGCGCTTGGCAAACTCGCAACGGTAGATGTGGTGACACCGGGTACGAGTGGCTACGCCGACCGCGTCCAGGAATTACACATCAAGGTGATTCACATTTTGATTGAGCTGGTCGAGCGGCGTTTCTTCCCTGAGAACTACGGCAACTAGCACAACGTGTCTTTGATTTGCGGGATGAGATTCCTCACGGATAGCCGTTCGGAATGACAGTGATTGTTTAGGTTATCAGTTCAAAATTTGTCATCCGAGCGCAGCAGACGGATCTCATCTGGTGGCGTCAAGAATGAGTTTTTGTTGTTGCTGGATGAGATTCGTCGTCGCTCCGCTCGCTCGGAACGACAGTATTTTGGGGAGGGCTGCAGCTTTAAATTGTGTCATCCCGAGCGCAGCCGAGGGATCTCATCCGGTTGCACTGAGAACAAGACAGTGAATACGATATGTCGAGAAACTACTACGTGTATATCGTCGCGTCGATCAGTCGGGTGCTCTACATCGGTGCTACCCACGATCTGATCCGTCGAGTGCACGAACACAAGCAGGTTGCGGTTGCAGGTTTTTCCAAACGCTATTCAAGTTAAGCGGCTTGTCTATTTTGAGGAAACAACCGATGTGCTAGCCGCAATTGGACGGGAGAAGCAGTTGACGTCTTGGCGGCGTGAAAAGAAAGTGGCGCTGATTGAGGTCGCAAATCCGCAATGAAAAGACCTATACCTCAACTTCACCGGATGAGACCCCTCGGCTGTGCTCGGGATGACATGAAACAAATAGTTGTGGTTGTTGACGCATGAGATCTCCAAAGAAAGCCGTTTTCTCCTCAATTCTTGTCATCCTGAGTGCAGCCGAGAGAACTCATCCCTACGTATGAAAGTAACTTGAATCAATGTCATTCAGCTTCTGTCCGAAATGTGCAACACCGCTTGCCGAACGAACGTTTGAAGAAGACGGCGGTGCGACCACACGCAACGCCTGCCCCAACAACGCTTGCAGCTTCGTTCATTACGACAATCCAATTCCCGCCGTCGGGGTGTTGATTGAACACGAAGGCGCAATCTTGCTGGCGCGCGGTGCGGGTTGGCCAGAAGGATTTTTTGCGCTTGTCACGGGTTACCTTGAGAGAAACGAAGATCCGCTAAAAGGGGTGGCGCGGGAGGTGAAAGAAGAAACCAATCTCGACGTGATTAAGACTGAGATCATTGGCAACTATATTTTTGAACGCAAGAACGAAGTGATGTTGTGTTATTTCGCCAAGTGCACTGGCAAGATCAAATTGTCACCCGAACTCGCCGACGTTAAGCGTTATCAGCCTCACGAACTTCGTCCGTGGCCGCGTGCAACTGGCTTCGCGGTCGCGGACTGGATGCGCTCTCGAGGTCTCGAGGTAACTTTTATCGAACGGCCTGCGATCAATGTTGAAAAGAAAAAATGATGAGTAGGACAAGTGCAGGATTGCTTTGTGCTGTCTGGTTCTGCATGTCGGCTAGCGCAGAGCAGCTCGTCAACACATCTACGAGTGGGGCACCTGCATCAATCCTTTTAGCGGAGCGAGCGTCGATCAAGGCCGATCTTTGGGCGATGCATGAAACGGATCAAAGAAATCGTCTGCTTTTGAATAAGACCACTGATGAGGTCGAGCGTAAGAAGTTGTGGGATGTGCAAATCGCTATCGACAAGCTGAATCAAACGCGACTGGAGGAGATCGTCAAGACCCATGGTTGGCCGGGCATTAAGGATTTCGGACAGAAGGCGGCGCAGGCGGCATTTTTGATTGTTCAGCATTCCAATTCGAAGATGATGAAACAGTATTACCCCATGTTGCGGACTGCAATGGAGCTCGGGGACGCGGATAAAGCATCGTTCGCATTGCTGGACGATCGAATTCGCATGAACGACGGAAAGCCGCAGTTGTATGGCTCGCAATTGCAGCGGGATGATAAAACAGGCAAGTTGGTTTACTGGATGATTGAAGATGAAGCCAACGTTGACCAACGTCGAGCAGCGATGGGGTTGGGGACACTTGCCGAAAACGCAACGCGCTTCAAGAACGTGGAATACGTTCCATACTCGGAACGCATCGCTTGCGAACAACTGCGCAAAGTTGAACAAATAGAAGAGAACAAATGAAAAATCAAAAACCCGAAAGCATCGCTGCACAAGCCCTTGGCTGGATAGACGACAAGACGAAAGAAATTGTCGGTCAGATTCACACCTCGACCACCTACATCCGCGACGCGGATAATCAATACCGCAACGGCCGCGTTTACGCGCGTGACCACAACCCAACCTTCGAGCAGGCACAGGCGGTGCTGAACGCCTTGGAAGGCGGACACGAAACCCTGCTATTCGCGTCCGGCATGGCGGCTGCGACGGCGGTGTTTCAAGCATTGAATCCGGGAGACCATGTTATTGCGCCGAAAGTGATGTACTGGTCGCTGCGCAATTGGCTGAAGACCTTCGCCACGCGCTGGGGATTGCAGATCGAGTTTGTCGACGCCACGAATCTGGATGCTGTTCGCGCCGCGATTCAACCGGGCAAAACGAAGCTGGTGTGGATTGAGACGCCGGCCAACCCGATGTGGAGCATCACCGATATCGCTGCGACCTGCGAGATCGCCCATGCGGCTGGCGCATTGGTCGCGGTCGATTCGACGGTTGCTACACCCGTACTGACGCGTCCTATTGAGCACGGTGCCGATATCGTGATGCATGCCGCAACTAAATATCTGAACGGCCATTCAGACGTGGTGGCGGGCACACTCACCGTCGCCGGTGATTCTGAAACTTGGCAGCGCATTAAGAGCGTGCGCGCGCAAATTGGCGGAATTGCCGGTCCATTCGAAGCGTGGCTGTTGACGCGTGGCATGCGGACACTATTCCCGCGCGTGCGCACCGCCTGCGCAAGTGCGCAGAAGATTGCAGAACACTTTTCTCAACATCCGCTGGTGGCGGAAGTGTTATATCCCGGTTTGCCAAACTTTGTTGGTCACCAGATTGCGGCCAAGCAAATGCATGGCGGCTTCGGCGGAATGCTCTCCATACGGATCAAAGGCGGCGTGAAGCAAGGTGAGGCGGCATCGATTGCGGTCGCCGCCCATACGCAGCTGTGGAAGCGTGCGACCTCGCTCGGCGGGGTTGAAAGTCTCATCGAGCACCGCGCGAGTGTGGAAGGCGAGGGCACACCGGCGCCAAGGGATTTGCTGCGCATGTCGGTGGGAATTGAATCGACGCAGGATTTGATCGATGATTTTGAGCAAGCGTTATCGGCGGCGGCTGCGGCCGTCGACGTAACAGAAAATAAATAAATTAAGTCCACCATGCAAGACATTCACACCCGTATCCAAGCCTACCTCGTCCGTGCTGATCTTGATCGATATTTGGTCGAGACCCCGGTGATTGCCAAGAACATTCGCGGCATCATGGATGTGATGGGCGAGCTGCCGCCAAATTTCAACCAAGACACGTTGTACCGCTATCCGGTGCCGATGATGTCGGACGACGGCAGTTGTTCGTTGATCGAAGAGCTGGCGCCTGCACCGTACGACCTCTCCACTATTTTGGGCGGACGCAACGAAGTGACGACGCGAAAACTTTTGCTGCTTAATCAAGTGGTCGAACACGTCACACAAATGTGCGGGTCGGACTGGCTCGGCATTTATCAGGCGCGAAACACCGCATTGCAGCATCGCGTGCTGGTCAAGCTCGCGTATCGTGGCAGGCCCTCGCGCGCCGAGTTTCCGTTGACGGAAGCTTTCGCTTATCGTGAACCCGGCAGCACCAACAGCACGGTGGGGTTAGAGGGATCGGCGCGAGTGATCGATGATGTTGCTGCCTATACCGCAGAGGGCAGCGGCTTTTATGTGTGCAACGACAAGGTGCAGTCGGAAGCGTGTCTGCCGATGTTCGACGAGGCCGGGGCAATTATTGGCATCATCGATGCCGAAGCCGAGCCTAAGCAGTTTTTTAAGCCGGACCGGATCGCGGCGATTGTCGCGCTGGCGATGGTGGCGCCTGCGCTGCTACCGTAAGCTCATTTCGTATTAAATGCCGCACGGATTTCCTCAACGCGCCTGCGGTTGAGCCCCAGGTCACTTCGGCCAAGTCGCGATGCCGAGCGAACATGTATGACGAACGCGCTTGCCTCTAACGCGAATTCAACATCGTCGATATAGCCCATCAACGGCGTTTTGAATTCGGCATAGGTGTAGCCGACATTGGTGGAAACGACAGTCACACCTTTTTGCGCCGCGATGATGTTGTTGAGCCGTTTCCACGCCACATCGGCTGCGCCTTCAAACTTGAGTGGTTCGATGAAATGCTGATCGTCCCGCGCGGTGGTAGACGACACTGCATTCGGGCTCGAGGGCGTCGGTTTGAATTTACTGTTGTTGAAGCCTAAGTCGGTCGGGCGCTTGCCAGAAAATATGCCCATCTGGTGTTCTCCAAAATAGAATTTGTTAAGGGCAAGCACCGCGGCAATCGCCATGACGGTGGATAGCAGGCTCAGCAACGATACTTTAAGAATTTTGTGCACAGGGTAGTTGTTCAGCTCATCAGTGTTTTTGTGCCGGTAGGCGTCTGAATATACGCGCACATGGTCATGCCGGAATAGGGTGGGGATGCGGTCATCACCAATTTCTTCGGCAAGCCGATCTCGCTGAGTAAATATTCGACCTTGGCGGGGTTAGGGTGGGCGGCTTCCATCCACGTGAATCGCAAGTTTTGATCCGGCAATCGCTCGCATGGGTGAATGGCTACGTCCCACTGAATCATGTGTGGAATGAGCCCGCCCTCAATGGGAAAACCATCGTCTGGATTGGTGATGCGCCACTGGAAGTCCCCACGTGCCATGCCAAGTACACTACCTAAAGTGCCACCTGTTTTTTCGCTTAAGCCGTCGATGTCGGTGGTGCGCGCGACCCAGCCTATCAAACGGGGCCGCTGGGTGATACGTTCACGTACATCTGCGGTGTCGAGCCCAAACCAGCGCGGTGTATCGGGTGCCCGGGCGCTTGGATCGATAGCAATTAATTCAAGGTAGCAATCTGGGCCCAGTGATACCAGGCGATTGTGAGTGCCCATAAGTTCGTGTTGGCCGATCGGGCCAAGTGCGGCGCCGAGGAAGCGTTCCAACCAAGCTGTGCCGCGTGCCAGATCGGCGCAACCGATGACCAAGTGGTCTAACACAGCAGCGGATGCCGCTGTCATGCTTGGGGACTGAACCAGCGCTGTGGCGTGAGTCGCAGCAGGATGAAGGACACTGCCCAGCCGATACAAACCCCACTCGCGTTCGCCACCATGTCTGCCCATTCAAAAGTACGGTGTGGTGTTAGCCCTTGGGCAAATTCAATGGCAACCCCCATCAGCACGAACAGGATGGCAAGCTTTGCCTGTGTGCGGACGGTCGCGTGCGGCGTCGCCAACCGCCACATCAACATCAGCCCGGCGTAGGCGAGGAGGTGATGCAACTTGTCCCCACCGGGGATGGCGGTCTGATTGAGGGGAATCAGCGAGAGCACCCAAATGGCGCAGGTCACGCCGACGGCGCTGAGTCGCAAGAGTCGTGGAAGTCGTTGCAAATTCGTAAGGTCCAATAAATACGGGCGTTTTCAAGCAAAAATTCCTGGAAGCACCCGTCGCTAGTAGAGTTTCAAGAGTTTTTCTGTGGTGGCAAATCGGTGCAAACGCCCCCAAACACTTCAGCCGCCATGCCAATAGATTCACCGAGTGTTGGGTGCGGGTGAATGGTCTTACCGATGTCGGTCGGGTCACAGCCCATCTCAATGGCCAATGCAATCTCACCAATCAAGTCGCCCGCGTGGGTGCCAACGATGCCGCCGCCGATGACGCGGTGTGTTTGGCTATCGACGATGAGTTTGGTAAAACCTTCGTCGCGACCATTGGCAATCGCGCGGCCCGATGCGGCCCACGGAAAAACACTTTTGCCGAACTTGATTCCTTTGGCTTTGCACGAATCTTCGGTTTCACCCACCCACGCCACTTCGGGATCGGTATAGGCCACACTCGGAATCACACGTGCGTCAAAGAATGCCTTTAGGCCAGCCGCAGCTTCTGCTGCGACGTGACCTTCATGCACCGCTTTGTGCGCGAGCATTGGCTGGCCCACGATGTCACCAATGGCAAAAATGTGCGGCACGTTGGTACGCATTTGCTTATCGACTTCAATAAAGCCGCGCTCGGTAACCGCAACGCCGGCTTTATCTGCGCCAATTTTCTTACCGTTTGGCGAGCGCCCGTCGCTCATCAATGCCA
>JACMOJ010000376.1 GCA_014378085.1 Burkholderiales bacterium
ACGGTTAACAACAACTTTCCGCGCACGCCTCGTGCCTTTGCTTCTTCCGGATAATTCAGATTGCCGACGTGCTCAATCTTGAGCCGCCAGCCGTCAACATACTGTGCGAACCGATACTCAGTGGTGCGGGCACCGATAAATTTTCGTTTTGGTCGCTGTTGATAGGCGTCGTATTCTTTTGCAAGTTGAGCCTCTAACTTCGTAATCTCGACTGACTTTTGCATCAAATCTGCTGCGGCGACGGGATTAGACGAGCCGGCGGGAGGCTTGATTTCGCCCTGTGCAATCCTGGCCGATGCGCGAGCCTGCGTCATCAACGTTTTCATCTCGGCTTCGAGCAGCTTCACGCGCTCCTGTGCGACCTGTACTTCATTACGTGCGGCCGACTGATCCATCGCCGGCAGTGGCGTCTTGGCGCGGCGCTTCTCATCGGTATTGCCGCCGCCGTCAAGGTTCGCCTGTGCGAGCGCGTCGGCGTTCGTCGGGCGCGAGGCACTTTTGGAATTGACCAGCACCACATCCATGATGTTGTGGGGTGGCGCAAAACGCTTTGCGTCGAATACCGTAAAGCCAATGCCGAGCAACAAAAATAGATGAATACCCACCGAGACAACCGCGGCTGATTGCATCGCGATCGAGACCGCCAACACGCGTTGAATCGAGATGGCGACAGGCGGCGGGGGGAGGGCTGCCACCGCATCGAGTTTCTCGTCGATGCGGGTATGAATGGCGTGTGCGAGTTGCTTGGGCCGCGTTAAAAACGGGAGCATCGCGCGTCGCTAACGGGTGCGTCGTAGTGGCGAGAAGTGCATGACCTTATTTTATGCGGCTTTAGGCAACTTGCGGTGTTTCAGGAGGGGGAGAAGGTAAAGAAAAAATGCCGCCGATCGACCAGTAGTCGATGGACTCAACATTCACCATAACGGGCGTTTTGGCGGGTAAATTCGCGGGCGCTTTGAGCCGTACAATTAGCGGTAAATTCGCTCCCCGCACCAGTTCGTCGCGGATGACTGTCGCATCAAACGACGTTCTGCCGGCTTGTTCAAGATAGCGCAGACACCAAAACCGTTCCATGTTGCGCTGGAACTCTGCATAGGCGTCGTAGGTCACATCGAAGGTCCGCGCGATTTCGTTGAGCATCGGCGCGCGGCGCGGGTAGAGCGGTGTGCCTCCTTGAATCAGCGCAATCAATTGGCGTTGATTAACCAAATCGACATACCGCCGCAACGGTGACGACGACCATGCGTAATATGCAACTCCCAGGCCTTCGTGTGGCAGCGCGTCAGTGGTCATACGCGTCTTCATGTTTTGCTGGGCGCGGTAGATGCCTGCAACATTGTTCTCGGCGAGCAACTTTCCCCACTCGCTATTGGCGAGAATCATGAACTCAGCGACGATGGTATCGACTGGGCTGCCGCGCACGCGCTGAGAAATATTCACCTTAGCGCCGTCGTCTTCAATCTCAAAGTTGTAATCGACATAATCGGTATTGTCCTTGGCACCGCGTTTCTCTTTAAGCGTGGTGGCAATCGCAAACATTTTGACCAACTCGTTGCCAAATTCCTGTTCGATGTTCTTAGATGGATCGCTGACAGCACTTTCGGTCAGCCAAACTTCCAATTCATGCAGACGTAGATTTTTGGCGATGTGAACTTGTTCTACTGCTGAACGAACCGCGACGAGTGTATTGGTGGTATTGTCAAACACGGCATAGAGCGACACCACTGGGCAGTCGCGACCCTCTTTGAGCGTTGCCGCTTCAACCGCTTCGTCGGGCAGCATGGTGATCTTCGCACCGGGGTAATAGACGGTCGATAAACGCGACTTTGCATACGTATCGAGGGCGCTATCCGGTGAGAAAAAAAGCGCTGGTGCTGCGATATGGATGCCAACTTCGATACGCGAATCATCAAGTTGTTGAAACGAGAATGCATCGTCAATTTCGACCGTTGTCGCGTCGTCAATCGAGTAGGCGCGCAGCGTCGTGTTGGGCAAGTCTGGCGGGGTATTGAACACCAGCTCTACTGCGGGGGCGGTGCCTTTGGGGAAATATTCGGCTAAGAACTTGCCCAAGTGAAAATCGTGCTGCGCCATATGCGGCGCACCGCTGCGGTGTGACCAAGCGCCGGCGGCGTGAAAGAGTTCGGGTAGGTTTCGTCCGGAATCCGCAACCGCTTTGTCGCACGCCTTTGCAATCAACGTATTCCGGTCAGGCTTGTAGAGTAGCTGATTGATATGAGGCCGCATCGCATCGGGAAGCACGCCAGACTTGAGTTCATCTACCCAAATCTCCATTTCCGCCGCTTCGCGTTTTTTGCGTTCAATTGACGCGAGCGCTGCCTTGAGATTTTCCTCGGGCGCTTTTTGGTAGCGACCTTTGCCGCGCTTATAGAAGTACATCGGCGCGCCGTGGAGCTTGATGGCGCAGGCGGCTGCTTGCGCCGCGGACGGCGGGTGGCCAAAGTAATCGAGCGCGAGCTCGTCGAAACCGAATTCGCTCGGGCCACAAACCTCGTATAAAAAGTCGGGATCAAAATCGGCGGCGAGCGCCTCAGCTTGTGGAAGCAGTTCACCCAATGCAGTGGCAAATTTGAGCAGAACGAGGTTCGACTTAATCTTGCTGCGTTTGCCGGTGACAGCTTCAATCTGCAACGACGTGCCGATATCTTCCATGACCCGGGCGACCTTGAAGCCGCCGTCCTCTTCAAAAAACACATTCATGATGCGGCGGTCTCTATCGTCTTGACGTGGTGATGGGCGGTCCACGTCGGTTGATAACGTGAGCCATGATTATAACGGTCGCCTTACCGTTGCCCACGCGCGAGCCGTGTCCGGTGGCGCCGAATTACGCCAAATTTGTCAGCCCGGCGTGCCGAAGCAATGCGCAGATGTGCGATGGAAAGGACACAAGATCATGGTTGCCGCCATCGACCGCGATTGTGGTCGCGCCGACAAATTTTTCTAGAGTTCTACGATGGTCTAGCAGCTCGTCACCCATCTCGACAATAACGAGGTACTTTTCTGGTGAAGAAATCCGTTGCACATCCATGCGGCGAAGCAGCGCCAAGTGGTCCTCGGTAAATTCGAAGCTGTCACCCGTGCCGGTAAGCGGCGTGTGCATGCCAAGGTGGCCCACTAAGGTTTCGAAGGGCGCGAGTGAGGGATTCAGCAATGCTGCCCGACAGCCAATTTTCTCCGCGCAGATTTCGGCGTAGAAGCCGCCGAGCGATGAGCCCACCAACGTTAAGTCGGCGGGGGTGCAGCGGCTGATGATCGACTCGATCTGCGCAATGGCGAGGCCGGGATCAAATGAAAGATCCGGCGTGATGTACTCCCAATCACTGTTGAGGGCGCGTAATGCCTCGTCTAGCAGCCGCGCTTTTTGCGATTGGCTGCTGCTGCGAAACCCATGCAGGTATATGAGCGTTTTCATCAAAAAGTGAAACCCATTTATTGACGGGGTGTTTCGGGCATTTATGCCTGACGTTGCCCGCCAGTATTGCACTTTAGGCGATTGTCACGGCTTCTGTTGTGGCATTGTTGGCGCTTTTGATTGTCAACGCCTGCAAGATTTTTTCGTGTACGCCGCCAAATCCACCGTTGCTCATCACGACGATATGGTCGTTTGGTTGTGCGACTGCGATCACGGCCTCAACCAAATTCGACAAGTTATCAAACACGCCCGTTTTGGTGCCAATCGGCGTGAACGTCTCGGCGGCATCCCAGCCAAGGTTGTGGGCGTGGATGATGACAACATCGGCGTTAGCCAGCGAGGCCGGCAAGGCGTTACGCATCGAACCGAGTTTCATGGTGTTGGAGCGAGGCTCTAGTACCGCAATGATGCGATCCTGGCCGACATGACGGCGCAACCCGGCCAAGGTAGTGGCAATGGCGGTCGGGTGATGCGCGAAGTCGTCATACACGGTGACGCCGTGGACAACGCCACGCACTTCCATACGGCGCGCGACACCGCTGAATTGATTAAGCGCTTCAATAGAAATTTTGACCGGCACACCCGCATGGCGGGCCGCGGCGATGGCGGCCAGCGCATTCATTTTGTTGTGTGTGCCGGTGAGGTCCCAGGTGACCGTGCCGCGGTTTTTTTCATCACACCGCACTTCAAATTGGTTTTCTTCTTGGCCGCGACGAAAATCCCACTGCATACCCGGCCCGAAATGCTCGATCGACGTCCAGCTTCCCTTGTCGAGCGCGTTGGCCAAGTGTGGTTCTGTTCCGTTCGCGACAATCAGCCCAGTTGCGGGTACGGTGCGAACAAGATGGTGAAATTGTGTCTCGATTGCCTCGATATTCGGGAAGATATCTGCGTGGTCGTACTCAAGATTGTTGAGCACCACCGTGCGCGATCGGTAATGTACAAACTTTGAGCGTTTGTCGAAGAACGCCGTGTCATATTCGTCGGCCTCGATCACAAAAAACGGCGAATCCGCCACCGGCATTCGCGCGGAAATACCAAAATTTTTTGCGATGCCACCGATCAGAAACCCCGGCCCCACACCCGCGTAGTCGAGTATCCAAGCGAGCATCGACGCCGTTGTCGTTTTGCCGTGCGTGCCCGCGACCGAAAGAACCCACTTATGTTGAAGGACGTTTTCGCCTAACCACTGCGGGCCCGAAATGTAGCGCAAGCCGCGATTGAGGATTTCTTCAATAATTGGCTTGCCACGCGTCATCGCATTGCCGACGACGTAAACGTCGGCAGGGTACTTTTCGAGTTGCTCAGCGTCGAATCCCTCATGCAGCCCGATGCCGAGCGCTTGAAGCTGCGTCGACATCGGCGGATACACGTTGGCGTCGCAGCCAGTAACCTTGTGACCCATGTCTTTCGCCAATGCGGCAAGGCCGCCCATAAATGTGCCGCAAATGCCGAGGATATGTATGTGCATAAAGAGTGGTCGAAGGTCAGATAAACGAATTCTCCCATGCAAACGGCGAGCGTAATCGAACGTCACAATCGCAGCGCGGCGTCAGAGTAAACTCTCAGGCCGCCCGCAGGTCTCGTGAGTTGCACGGTCGGTTGAAGTCCCAAGACATGGTCTTACCGTTGGGCGCCGGTGTTTGAATACAAAAGAGGGTTTCCCATGGTTCCACATCTCACCACGTCACTAACCGGTCCGCTGCTCGAGTTAGAGCAAAAAATACTCGATTCCAGGCCCACCATTGAGCGTTGGTTCCGCGCGCAGTGGCAAACACACACCCTGCCGTTTTATTCGTCAGTTGATTTGCGTAATTCTGGCTTTAAGCTGGCACCGGTCGATACGAATTTATTTCCCGGCGGCTTCAATAACCTGAATCCTGCCTTTCTACCGCTTTGTGTACACGCCGCGACGTCGGCGGTGCAACGTATTTGCCCTGACAAGCAACGTTTTTTGTTGATCCCGGAAAACCACACCCGCAACTTGTTCTATCTGACTAACGTCGCGGCGATTCGTCGCATTCTTGAAGGAGTTGGGCTCGATGTGCGGGTGGGCTCGATCAATCCGGAAATTACATCCGCCACCACGCTCGATTTACCGAATGGCGAAAAGCTGACGTTAGAGCCAGTCGTTAGAATAGGTAATCGTGTCGGCGTCGATGGCTTTGACCCGTGCGCAGTGCTGCTAAATAACGATTTGTCCGCAGGTGTACCCGCGATCCTCGAAAACATCGAACAGCCGATTGTCCCGCCCTTGTTCTCCGGCTGGACCAACCGGCGCAAAACCATTCACTTTCACGCTTATGACCGCGTCGCGGAAGAATTCGCCAAGTTGCTCAACATCGACCCGTGGATGATTAACCCCGAGTTCTCGCAATGCGGCCGCGTCAATTTCTCGGCAAAAGAAGGCGAGGAATGTTTGGCCTCAAATGTCGACGCGGTACTCAAGGAAATTCAGTCGAAGTACGATCAATACGGCATTAAAGAAAAACCGTTCGTCATCGTCAAAGCCGATGCCGGTACCTACGGCATGGGTGTCTTAACAGCGCGCTCGGCTGACGATGTGCGCGACCTGAACCGCAAAGAGCGCAACAAGATGGCGGTGGTAAAAGAAGGTCTGGAAGTGAATGAAGTCATCATCCAAGAAGGTGTGTATACGTTTGAGCGCGTTAACGACGCTGTCGCAGAACCTGTTGTTTACATGATTGACCAGTTCGTGGTTGGCGGGTTTTATCGTGTCAACACCGATCGTGGCATCGATGAAAATCTGAATTCGCGCGGCATGAGTTTTGTGCCGCTTGCGTTCGAAACGGATTGCCATACGCCCGATTGCGCTGGCCTGCCGGACTCACCCCCCAATCGTTTTTACACCTATGGTGTTGTCGCACGTTTAGCCATGCTGGCGGCGGCGAAAGAGCTTGTCACGCTCGGCGAAATGGTTGATGCGGAAAAAGCCGCCGCTGCATCACCCGTCGGTGCACCGACGTTGATTCGTCCCAACTCGATTGCGGTCCAATAATGGATATCGCCTTCATCGTTGACCCAATCGCGGGCCTTAAAGCTTATAAAGATTCGTCGGTCTTTATGATGCGCGAGGCCGGTAAACAAGGCCACAACGTGTGGGCGTTTGAAGCCAAAGCCATGTTCTCGCGCGGCAATGTTGTATCCGCAACCGCCAAACAGCTCGTATTGTCCGCAGACAATCACGCTTGGTACACCGTTAAACAAGAGGTAATCAAACCTCTCGCAGAGTTTGGTGCCGTGCTGATGCGCGAAGATCCGCCGTTTGATCAAGAGTACCTCTACGCCACGCTGTTGTTGAGCCTAGCAGAGTCGCAAGGTGCGCGCATCGTAAACCGCCCGGCTTCACTGCGCGACTACAACGAAAAGTTGGCTATCCTCAAATTTGCAGAGTTCACTTCGCCCACCTTAGTCTCTGCCGAGATAGCGCGGATACATTCGTTTGTCGACGAATACCAAGATGTGATCCTGAAGAAGCTCGACGGCATGGGCGGCACTTCAATCTTCCGTGTGACTGCAACCGACGCAAACCGCAACGCCATCATCGAAGTGCAAACCGAATATGGGCGCTCGAGCATTATGGCGCAGCGCTACATCCCGGAAATTGCGCAAGGTGATAAGCGCGTCTTGGTCATCAACGGCAAAGTCGCAGAACACGCGTTGGCGCGAATTCCGAAAGCCGGTGAGACACGCGGCAATTTAGCCGCTGGCGGCAAAGGCGTCGCCATGCCGATCACGCCGCGTGAACGCGAAATCGCCGAGGCGCTCGGCCCCACCTTAAAACGCGACGGCCTTATCATTGTCGGGCTCGATATCATCGGCGACTACTTGACCGAGGTGAATGTCACCTCACCAACATGTATGGTCGAGATATTCGAGCAGACGGGCGAGAACATTGCCGCTGCGGTGGTCGACACTATTGCTGGCGTCTGATAATGTAGGCGTTGACGCCTCCGCTGCGCATAACTGCATCACGCGACGTGGAATGCACCTAGCAAGGGCGCGGCGTTTTAACGGCAGTTGCTTTCACTGTGGCAGGGCAATTCATGAATTCACGCACTGACGCAAATTCCACCGAGAATTCAGCATTCATTGATCGCGGTCTTGCTAGCGCGGCGAAAGCGAAACGTTGCGGCGGCTATATTGCTGCCGAAGTGGTTTTGTTGAAGCTGGCTATGCGGCTGCAGCGTGCAAAGAACGCGGGTTCAAACGTAAATGTATCGGGAATAGATGTGTCCGGGTCGTAAGCACCCGAATTTGATTTTTGTAGAATTCGGCCAAAAGCGGCTATTCCCGAGTGCTTTCTGATTTCATAGTTTGATCAACTAAATCAATTGAAAAACATGCTGACTATGACCCCAGGTGTCGAAACGGCCGACCCACTCTGGCTACACGCATATTCTGGAAAGGAGCATGGCATGATGGTTGTTGGTTCACCGGCAGCGATGCGAACCTTGGGCCAACAGCTGGTTGCTGCTGCGAATGACCTCGCGCCCGTTACTGAGCGATGGCCTAAGGAAATCGCAAGCCCGAGTGTTGTAGGACCATACCGTGACATTGGCGATTTTCAGTTCTCCTTTCATCTGCGCGGGTCTTCTCCGCTCGGTGAAGTTGCACCAATGGGTCGGCGCACACTCCACCCGCTGGTGTTCGTAACTGTCACCGGTTGTACTGTTGTTGGCGCGGTTACAATTTTGCGCTGGCTTCTCGAAAGGGCGTTTTAGCATGGCGCTAAACTTCGCCTTCTTCGGCCACAACCGGTCATTCCCGATGAATGTCTAATTGCGAACTGGAATGCGGGTATTTGTTGGAGATTGCATCCAATTTTTACTGAAGTGGTCATAAAAGAGAACGAAATTGACATCGAGTTCTGTCGAAGAAATTTCCGATAGTTACGCTTTCCAGGCCGCGGAGTTTCGTACTCTGCTGGTCGTCATCGCAGTTTTTGCGACGATCAGTTCAACCGCATTTTTCTTTGGTTTCCCGCGCGTAGCTTTTGTGCTTTCCGTATTCGGAGTTGTTGCAAGCTGCGAGAGAATCTTTCGGTTGTGGAGCAAGGCGCCGTCGGTCTTATGGCGGGGTATTGCGGCCTTGCTTGCCTGTTTAGTTCTTACGGCCTTCGTTGCTTTCGTTATCCTAACTAATTAAGGCGCGATGAATACTGCCAACAGCGGCGGCTCGCGAGTGCCTTCCGATTTCATAGGTTGATCCATCGAATCAAATGAAGAATTACGTGACTCTGATCCATATTTTTTTGATGGTCGCCGCAAATACGCGACGTCCCACATTTAGTTATTAGGCCCTGCGTGGAAGCCGTCGTACACATTACCGGTTCGGAAAAGGTCTCTGACGCGCTCGGATTCTGGCCTACGTTCCATGATGCCGAGGTCATTTCCTTCTCGGCAGAACGAGCTTTACCGCTCCAGATCGACTACACCGTGGCGCGCCTAGCAGTTCACGTCCGTCACTATAAATCTGTCGGCGAAGGCACTGTCGACTATGAGTTAGCCCTGCAGAAGAGTGTTCTTGTGCGATTTGTATTCCACGGAGCGTGTGACTTCACGCTATCTGAGTTCAATCATCAGAACGTCATCAACTCAATCAGCGTCTCTTGCATTGATAACAACGAGGCCGCAAATCTGCGGGTCGACATTGAGTCAATATGGGGTTTCGGCGGATCACTTCGGTGCTCGTCTGTCGCGATAGAGGCCGTTGAATTGCTGTTCGATGCGCGGGCCTGACCATTCATTGGTCCAGCCGCCTGATCGCACGGCTCATTTCCCACGTCAAAGGACCGCTTACGGGAAATCTGAATAGCAGCTTTGGGTCAGTAGTTACCTTTCCCGCCTCCGCAACGCAAACATTTCGGCACTCGTCCCAGCAAGACGTCAGTCTTGCTGGCGGGCTAACTTGCCGAGATCAGTGCCCCGTCTTTGGATACGCCGGCGTGTTGTCCGGCTTCACCCCCAGCGCCACAATCGCCCCCAAGAGGACGCCAAAACTTCCTTCACCGCGCGTCCAATCGTTGAGCGCTTTGCCGACCGCGAGTTTGCCGACGGTGGCAGTCGAGCGTTTGTAAACGCCGGCGG